>JAITSO010000013.1 GCA_031287735.1 Elusimicrobiota bacterium
TTTAACGCTTCACTCCAACTCCAAGGGTTAAACCTATCCAATTCATAAATCATTAATTTATCCAACTTTGTATAATAGAACCCAATTTTTTTGTTCGTTCTTCTACACCACAGTCTTTCAATTTCTACACCGTAGCTAAATTCCTTCATACCATCTTCTATACAAATTATCGCATCACATTTATTTAGTTGTTGTAGATCAAAAAGCATATAATCTGCCCAATCCCAGTTTTCGTTTATTTCTATTTCAGCCGGGTTAAAAATCTCCCAATCGTGATGCTTTTTTCTTACTGCTTTTTCACACTTTTTAAATTTTTCTTTATAGTTTTTGTCATTTGAAATACTGCCGCTTATGTAAATTCTCATTTTTTATCCTTTTTAATCTAATTTTAATTCAACTGCCTTTAATTCCACCTTTTTTAAAGTCCGTTCAGTTGCGAAAATTCCACCTTTTTTAAAAGTCAAGCCGTAGCAGGCAATTCCACCTTTTTTAAAGGGGGAAGCACTCGATAGAGTGCAGGGGGTTTTAGTTTTTATTCCTAAATCTAATTCCTTTATTTAATTATCCGATCCTTTGTCAAAAGACCAAACGTCAGAGCTAACAGAATTATTGTAGCTGTCTTGTATCTCTTTATTGACCTCTCTGATTTGGCTAATAAGTTCAAGTTCATCGTCCGTTCTTGCGTCCACGCTGCTGACAATTGCATTTGCTGTGCTTGTAGTAGTTGCAATTGATGTTTCAAACTCCTGCTGTCTTGCTTGTCCTTCTTTATAAAGTTCTCTAACTGACTTAGAAGTTCCTCTTGTTGCGTAAAAATATCCTGCGACAGACACGCAGGCGCCAACAAGGATAATGATAATAAGCTTGCAAAGATATTGAGCAACCATTTTTTTCTCCTATCCATTTTTTGATTTTAGACTTTACGCTCAAATACACTAAAGCCTGCAGAAGCGGTAGCTACACCTAATAGAACTGTTATGAGATAGTCAGAACCCTTGCCAATGAAAATAAATAGTACAGCGACTGCAAAGCTGGATAGCCCGAGCAAGCGTTTGTAGCTGTTTCCATTGTTTACGTCTTTTAGAAAATCCATAATAAATTCAAAAATTTTTTGCATTCTCACTCCTTTTTAATTTTGACCTAAATTGTATCCTGTAACTCCATACTCAGTATTTCTCATTTCATACTCTATCTGTTGCGCTCTTTCTTCGCTGTAGTATTTCGGTTTTAATACTAACGCATACCTTAATGCATCTGGAAAATCGTCATATAACTTTCTCGGTTTTTCCTGTTGTGCTTCTTTTGTATTTGCTACAGCCCACGTATACATGGTCATACACTTAATCAAAATCGGACATTTATCTTTAAAAAAATACAAGTTCGGTTTTCCATCAACTATAGATAAAAAATCACTAATAGCGTTTTTTCCCATTATCCAGTTTTTTGTTGAATTTCTAAATAATAATGGATGTTTTATTTCATTGCCGATTTTTACAAATTCTCTTTGTGGAGATGTACCGCTAACTCTATCTGGCGTTGCACTTAAGTTATCTATAAATCTGTATCTGATTTTACCCTTACTTTCCTGCTCTTTTGCAGCTATTTTTTCAGCTATTTCCCTTATCGTTCCTTGAGTTTCCAGTTCATCATAAACGTATGCCTTATTGTGTTCATCTATTGCTACCCATACTATTGCACAACTCTTGCGGCTGTGATAGTCCATTGCACAAATTCTTGTCCAATTACTGGGCACTTCAAAACTGTCTATTAAATGTTCTTGCCCGAATTCTTTATAAACTAATCCTGTCAAATGTTTAAACTTGCCATACACTCTTGCCTCTCGCTCATCTTCAGGAATAGTCTTTATAAAGCTCTCACGTGCCTTGTCATTTAAATAGGCATTGTCATACAAACTGAATCCGAAAACATCTATTTCGTCATCGCCTTGCAAACCTCTCAAATATATCTCATCGTATACCCAGGGCTCATTTAACGGTGTTGCTGTTATTATTACCCGACCTTCCCAACGCATCAAACCTCTCATTGTCGCTACATATTTCGCACGTGGTGGCGGCTCATCAAAATGAACAAAATGACCAGTCCAGCCTTCAAACGTATCATCATTTTGCTCATAACTCATAAATTCTATAGTGCTTCCGTTTTTAAACTCTATCTTGCGCCAATATCCTTGCGAGTATTTATCTATCCTTCGCACTTCAGACATCGGTGCTAACTTCTGCATTTTAGGCATTATCACCTCGCCTATTCCTTTCGCTAAATCTATTGCTACAACTCTCAATCTTATGCCGCCTGCATTGCCCCACTGCACAAACTTATTATACGGATCTATCTGCAATGCTACTCTCAAATCTTCAACCACGCCAACTTCTGTTTTTCCTGTTTGATTGCCGCCAAGCACTAATCTAATTTTTTTGTTACTGACATGGAAATCTTTTTGATATTCCTGCGGTCTGTAATACAACACACCAAAACGTCGCTCACGCTCTTCCAGTTCTAACTTAAACGAACACAACATCCGCAGCTGCTTATCGCTTAAATACCTAATTTTTATGTCATTTTCCTCTACAAACTCCTCAAATCGTATCGGATCTATGCCTCTTAAACCCATTTCTTTTACTGTTTTTCTGCTCATTATTAGACCTCACAATTAGACCTCACATATCTAACAAAGCTTTTACCACTTTCTCTTTTGTTCTCAATGGTTCTTTTTCTTTACCTACAGTAACTTGGTGAGGTCCTATACGCAATTTTCGCAACATCTCTTCCCTTCCTAAAGTCATATGTGCTGTTATACTTGTCGGTTTGCCAGTTAAACTTAAATACTTGTCTACTGCTACCATAGCTAACTTTGTTAAATTTAGGTCGTTCATCTTTTTTAATCGGCGAACTTGAAGCTCTTCTACAGTACTCTTTGCTAATTTCCTATAACCTATAGCTAATAAACGTTTTTCTTTGTCGTCATCATCTTTTTCTAATGTTATATCGTCTATAATATTAGCTGGCAATACCTCTGGTTCTTTAGTATTATAAGAGTTAGCATCGCTAATTTTTGCATGCTTTTTCTTTTTCCATTTCCTTTTCCTTTTCATTTTCCACCTAATATGCACTTTCTCTAAAACGTTTTAAAAAAGAACGTACATACCTTTCAGATATTCCTGTCTTTTTCCTTATCTTTATTCTGCCCCACTTCAGCTTATAGCTCAAAAAAAGTATAAGTTTTTCTTTTTTACTAAGCTTTTTTAATTCTGTACTTTGGGACCTAAATACAAAATCAATAAAACTTTTAAGTTCTAAACCTTTTAAACAAACAGACACATTAGCAATGACGCTTTTTTTTTTAATGATTCCTTCTTTTTCTTATACACAAAAACATTGACGTCCATTTATTTTTCTTGCCATTTCACAAATCCTTTTTTTACAAAAAAATCTTTCATTTTTTCATATTGACAACAGTTAACCATTTCTAAATATTCTTTTGTTTCTTCACAAGTCAATGACAATATAAAACTGCAGTATTCATCTACATGTATAGATACCTCCAATGAGCTATTAGAAAAAACTAACTGTTTTTTTTCGCCACTCCATTTACTATTAAAACTAAAGATAACACCCTTTTTTGTCAAATCCTTAAAATCTATTTTATCGCCATGTTCACATTTGCATCGTATAAGTGCTTTATAACCATTATAATTACATACCATAGGGTCATTCGTACTCATACTCATACGCACAGACCCTGAATTAAGGCAAAAAGGACAGTTAATATCAGTTCCTTTTTGTTTTTCTTTTATCTTTTCTATTATTTTTTTCACTTTTTCCCTATTTCTAGACAAAACCCCTAAAAACGAAGCCAAACTTACTGGGGTACTGTAAACAATCTCTTCCATTTCCCTTAAAGCCGATTCTACTTCTCCAGATTTGTAGTCTCTTTTTATAATTCTTCTTGCAATACTACTACAAACATCATACGTACCCTCTGTAAATCCATTTGTAGCTTTGAAAAACTCAAGTATTCCGTCATGAATATAACTATACTCCCGTTCCATTTCTTCCTGTTTCATTTCCTGGTCTTTACGCATTTGATACTCCTTTTATTTTTTATTTTGATACTATTTATACATGCCATCCCTTTTCTCTAGCAAAACTCACTATGTCTTTATGAGAATGAACTTTTTCTCTAAACTCCGATTCATATTTAGGTAGAAATTCCAAGAACAAATCGTATTTGTTATCTATAACTATAGTTGAATCTTGATGTTGTTGCGTTTTTTCGCCATTCCATTTGACATAAATTTCGTGGTGTTTATCACCATGTTCACATTTGCATCGCAAAGTATAATCTCTTCCACGCATAGTTGCCTTTATAACGCCTTCATCAAAACAAAAAAGACAATCAAAATTAAACCCATTTTCACTTATTTTTTTTTCTATTGCTTCGTCTCTTTCTTTTCGCAACTGCTCTTGTACTATCTCTTTTTGATGTGCTAAATTTCTTTTATATATATTCCTGTTTTTTAACAAAAGCTTCAAAAAATCAGGTAAACCTATATTATAAGCGACTGTTTCTTCTGACATTTCTTTTACAACATCACGCACTTCTGTAATACTGTAGCCTCTTTCTACAATTCCGTTTGTTATCGCCGCAAGACAGTCATGCATACATGACCTATTAAGAGATAGATAAAAATTTCTTATACTGTCATAAATGTCATTAAAATTAGAATCCTTTGCGTTAGAATCCCTTGTTAAACCTTCCAACAAGTTCTTGGACTGCTTGCTGGTTTTCGAAAGCTCGGATGGCTGGTATTGCGATATATGACCCTTCTGATCCTGCTGATCCTTCTGATTCAATGTATTCATCTTTTATTCCTTTATTTTTAAATTTTTCAAACTCATACTCATCATTAAAGTTATTTGCTTCAGTTTCCAGTCTTTCTCGCTCCAGTCTTTCTCGCTCTAGTCGTCTTTCCTGCTCCATCTTATATTTCCTGCAACTGTTATACACATCTGCGTCTTTTTTCACATATGCGTTTTCTAATACTTTTATGTGGTTTGTGTCATTTTTAATTAGCCAATCAAAGCCAGCTACCCATTTACGATCATTATCTCCAGATAAAAATGACTGGTGCTGCATACGTGATAAAATCTCATTAAAATCTTTAAATGTAGACTCTTTAAAGCGAAGTTTTAAACTTTTCCTACGCTTATTACTAATAGCTCTAACTTTTGAAAATATCGGGTTTTGATCACAAAAACTATTCCAATTGTCTAAAACATCTCTTTCAAATTTGGCATAATCCATTTTTCCAACATCAACAACTTCTGCAACTTCTGCTGGCACTCTCGCCGATACTCTTTCTGGCACTCTTAAATCAGTAAAACCAACAGCACTATTGTTTTCAACCGGGTTTTCAACCGGGTTTTCAACCGGAGATTCAACCGGATGTTCAATCAGCGCCTCAATTAAAGCAACACCTCCTTTTTTTGATTCTTTTTCTTTCTCAATCACTTTAGACTCTACAACAGACGCAAGTTTTTGTATTTTTTCATCAATACTAGCTTCAAGCTTTTTCAAGCTCTCTGCAACCACTAACCTAATTGTTTCAACTGATAGCGGCGCAGCTGCTAACGGCTCTGCTGCCAACGGCTCTGCTGCTAACGGTGCTGCTGCTACAATATCTAAAACTTTAGGTCTGCTGGCTATGTCTTTTTTAGGCAACTCCTGTGATGCTGCCACTGTTTCTGACACAGCTTCACTTTTAACTTTAGTTTTAGGCTTACCACCCAGACAGCCGTTTTTAAATCGCTTGTTATTAGCGTCTATTTGGGGTTTTGCCATCAAAAAAAACGCACGTATTATAGGGGCAATTTGCTCGCTGGGTTCAATTCCTTTAAGTGCATACTCACAGATAGCACTATAGCAATCAAACTGTACTTCCTTAGGCAAAAGTTGAATAGCATCATAGAAACTTTGGTAAAAAACAAAACTATTTCTTATCATTAAAAGTCTCCCTCTAATTCTTTTCTTACAGCTTCAAAGAAACTGCTTGTAATTTTTACCGGCGGTCTATCTTTTACCATCTCTGACAAATACTCAACTGTAATGTATTCATTTCTAATCATGTAATCTGATAATCTAGATATTGCAGCCCAAGAAGCAGTCCCGTGTACATAATGGATATGACAAGTAAAACATAGTGTAATTCCATTATGCAGGTCCCACCTATACAGATTGCTTCTGGATTTTGCATGCACCCAGTGATGTGCCGCTAATTTTTTACCTTTCGAACACAACGCACATTTTTTATCTCTCTGTCTAACTCTTTTAGACCAAAGTGCATCCAATTCTTGCTTCATATTATGCAAAGACATTCTTTAAACTTACTCCTGTTAAATCTACCTACTAACAAAATTCTTAAACGCACAAATCATTTTTTTTAAAAAACTTTCACTTTTATTTAAATAATTTACACAAGCATCATCGGTAGTTGTGTATATCCCACGAATAAGCATACTTCCTGCTTCTACTACACAAAACGTTCTCTTTTTTTTATTCATTTTATACCACACCTTTTGCTTCAAATTTTACTCACCAAACTCAATTGGTTTTTCAGTCGATCCGTTTGCACTAGCTCCGGTTCCAATGTCTTGAGGGTCTTTTATATAAATCGATTTTATTTTGTTCTTAAAAACTTCTTCTTCTAAGCCTTTACTATTTCTAAAAATGGATTTTTCTAACTCATTTTTAACCCATACAATTTCTCCTAGCAAACTATTAACATCAAAATCATAGAATCCTTTCTCGTCTTTCTTGTATTTGCCTGTAGCTTCTAACAATTGCTTTAACAACCAACATTTACCTTTTTCAGTAGAAAAATAAAAAGTATCCTTTTGACCAGTAGAACATTCCATAAAAACAATACGTATCGTTTCTTTTCCATTCTTTGTTGTGTATTCACAAATTTCACAAATCACCAAACGGACATTTCCGTTTTTAAAAAATCCGTTTCTATTTTTTTCTCCACTCACATCTAATTTCATATACATTCTCCTATAATATTCCCACTTTTCTTGCAGGCCGTTCAGTTGCGAAAATTCCCACTTTTCTTGCAGGGTCAAGCCGTAGCAGGCAATTCCACCTTTTTTAAAGGGGGTGGCGCTTGAAAAGCGTCCGGGGGTTTTTACCCTTGCAAAATCCCACCTTTTCTTGCAGGCCGTTCAGTCGCAAAAATTCCACCTTTTCTTGCAGGCTGTTCAGTTGCAAAAATTCCACCTTTTCTTGCAGGCCGTTCAGTCGCAAAAATTCCACCTTTTCTTGCAGGCTGTTCAGTTGCGAAATTCCACCTTTTTTAAAGGGGGAAGCACTCGCTAGAGTGCAGGGGGTTTTAGACTTTTATCCCTTTTCTTCTGCTAGTTCTGCTGCTTCTTCTGCTTCAATTTTTTTAATTTCTTTCATTTTTTCTTGTGTATTCCATATTTTCAATGCCGGCAAAAAAAACTCATTGAAATAAAAATCTATTTCGTCCATTGCAATAAGTTGAAAATTATACCCCACTTTGTCTTTTGCAAATACTGCCAACGCTGCTACAGGTACTTGATTGACGCCTAATTTTTCTATTTCTTCGCAGGCTTTTACATATGCAGCTACTTGTGCAAAATACTCATCATACAAAGGCGGTTTGTCGTTTTCTTTACATTTGCCAGTTTTCCAATCTAAAATTACATAAAGTTCCATTTTGTTTTTTTTGAGTCCCAATTGTCTTGTTGCTATACAATCTAAAGTTCCGTTGTATTTGTACTCTTTATTAAACAAAGATTGTTCTGCTCTAACTAATTTATAATCAGGATATTCCTTTCTAAATAATGCAAAAGACTCAACAACTGTTTTTATCTCTGAATCGTATATCGTTTCTATTTTCGGTTCTTTACCTTCTATGTAGTTTTGAATCAGCGTATGTATTTGCGTGCCAATCTCTCTACCTTTTTTGCTTTCAGCATCACAAAAAGCCGCTGTATTGTGTTTGTACCACATTTCCAAGCCTACTTTGCGAAGCACACCTAAAACCTCTGTAACACTTGGATAACCATTGCCATATCTATCAACGTTACGACGACTTCTTATACTTTCTATTGGAAAATCTTTTTTCATAACATCTGCAATTCTTAAGCGTTCATTCTCCATAAAAACATCTCCCTTTTATTCCTAATTTATCCCCACTTTTCTTGCAGGCCGTTCAGTCTTAAAAATCCCACCTTTTTTAAAAGACAAGCCGTGGCAGGCAATTCCACCTTTTTTAAAGGGGGTGGGCGCTGAAAGCGGCCGGGGGTTTTAACACCTACAACCCAAACTTTTACGCTTCTACCGACTCCTGCATTTCTTTTACTTCTCCTTTCTCTAAATCCGCAGATAAAGTCTTTTTCGCATCTACCGGAGCATAATCTTTTAACTCTTCTGCAACGTCCCTGCTATCTAAAATATCAGGCGCATACATCTTTAGACCAAGCGAAAAGCACCTGTAAAAAATCATCGTCTTTGGGTATTTTTGATAGCTTTCTTTTCTGAAATTTCCTTCCAAAACAACATTGTCCCAGCTATAAGACACTTCACCTAATTCTCTTTCATTTTCAAAAAATTTTAGCGTGCAGATTTTACTGTCTGAAACCACAACTTTGTAGTTATACTTATTAGATTTTTTTAATTTTGACAAAAAAATCTTAACCTCAAAACCCAATTTTCCGTGAAAAATATAAATGCTGTTCATAGATTGCATGGGCATTAAACCGATTTCTCTGCCTGCCATAATTTTTAATAATGCCTGCGCCGGGTTTCTTATGTCTGTAAATAGACCACTTTCATAAAACGCTTGTGCTAATCCCTTCTCATACGATAAAAGACATTTTGCTTCGTGGTACGGATCATTTAGCTGCTCTTTTTGTTGCCTTCTTAGTTCCTTTGATGGATTTCCTAGCAAACAATTTGGATCCGGCTTACATATGCTTACTATTTTATCTGCTATTAGCTCTCCATAGGATGAGCCTCGTGTTGGTCCTTGTACTGGTTCTTGTGCTAGTTCTTGAAATGATTTTTGTACTGGGTCTCGTGCTACGACTTGTGCTAGTTTTCGTGGTGGTTCTTGTACTGGTTTTTGTGCTGCGACTCGTGCTGGTTCTTGTGGATTTTGTTTCCTCGCTTCTGTTTTTGCTTCTGTTTTTACTTCCATTCCCAACCTCCTTTTAGTAGTTATTCCACCTTTTTTAAAGTCCGTTCAGTCGCAAAAATTCCACCTTCCTTTAATTCCACCTTTTCTAAAGGGGGAAGCACTCGATAGAGTGCAGGGGGTTTTAACCCTTGCGAAATTCCACCTTTTCTAAAGAGTCAAGCCGTAGCAGGCAATTCCACCTTTTCTAAAGAGTCAAGCCGTAGCAGGCAATTCCACCTTTTCTAAAGGGGGAAGCTGCGATAGCAGCGGGGGTTTTAAAACCCTTTTTTTCTTTGTTAACATGTAAAAAAGTACCTACTACTTTAAAAACCACCGCCACAGCGTTTTTTATTTCGTAGGTCTTTTTTGCGTGCAAAAACGGCAACAGCCATGAAGCGCTTTTGCTCTTTTTATTTTCCACTTTTATTGCTTTTTTAGACGATATTTCAGTTTTTGGCTGTTGCATTTTGAGAGTCCTTTTGAAGATAAAATTTTAGAATTGTGTTTTCATAATATACATTTTTGAGTTTACAATGTCAATCTAAAGGTGTCGGAGGTAAAATGACTTTATCAATCGCTGAAAAAATTAGAATTATTTTAAAACGACAAAATATGACTGTTAGTGATTTAGCAAAAACAATGAAGCAATCACGACAAAACCTGTCTAACAAAATGTCTCGGTCTAATTTCACAGAACAAGAAGCGGCAGAAATTGCAAAAATTTTAGGGTGCAAATTTGAGTCTATTTTTGTCCTAAAAAATGGCGATAAAATTTAACTTACATGAAGCGCTTTTGCTCTTTTTATTTTCCACTTTTATTGCTTTTTTAGACGATATTTCAGTTTTTGGCTGTTGCATTTTGAGAGTCCTTTTATGGGTGTTGTAATTTTTACAATCTACATATTAAATTATTTAGTCTACAATGTCAAATTTTTATTCTACAAGGAGAAAAATATGGAAAGAAATGAAATGTTTAACAAGATTTACATGGAAACGGCAAAAAGGATTAAAGCAGCTTTATTGGATACCAAAATGACTCAATTGCAATTAGCAAAAAAATTAGGAATTTCGCATCCTGTCGTAAGCACATTCGTAAGTGGCAAAAGAAAAACATCGGAAAAAACGTTACAGAAAATCGCCGCCGCCACCGGCAAACCCTTATCCTATTTCTTGTCGGGTGACAGCGACGCAGCCATAGGTGACATAACTGGTGACAATAACATTGGTCATAACAACAAAGGTGCAGTCAATTACAATAATTTACTATCTTATAGAGACTTGCTAGTAAAACGACTAGAAGGAATAGAAAAAAATTCAGAAAGCACGAAATTGAATTTCAACAATTTAGAAACGCAACACAAGTTATTAGAAGCAAAGCTTGACCTAATATTAGAAAAGCTGAAAAAATAAAAGGAGGTGTTTATTATAAAAACTTTAAGGATATATATAGAAAATTCTGTTATTGGCGGTTATTTTGATGATGAATTTAAAGACTGTACAATAAAACTTTTTGACGGGTTTAAAAAAGGTGCTTATAAAGCAATAATTTCATCACATGTTTTAGCAGAATTAGAAAATGGTGCTCCAGATAACGTAAAAGAAAATTTAAAGACAATAGAATACGAAGAATATGTCGTAAAAGATGAAATGCTAAAGCTAACTGACAAATATATGAAACAAAAAATAGTATCAAGAAATTATTATGGCGACGCATTGCACATTGCTATTGCAACCATAATCAATGTTGATGTGTTGGTAAGTTGGAACTTTAAACATATTGTAAATTTGAATAAAATAAAATTATTCAATTCTGTTAATTTAAGAGAGGGATATAATATTTTAGAAATAAGAACTCCTCGGGAGGTGATAGAAAATGATTAAGGAAAAACATTTTGACTGCATAAAATTTAAATATGAGTTGCAGAAAAAGTTATTAAAAAAAAGCAGAGCAAAGAATTTACATGAGTATGCAAACTATGTAAATAAAATTGCTCAAAAGTCACCATTGCATAAAGATTGGAATAATTAAAAGGAGTAAAACAATGACAATATTAGAAAAACAAGCATTCAAAAGAACGAATTATGAAGAAGCTATGAGGTACATGAGCAATGCCAAAGAGTTTTTAAAGAAAGCAGGAAGGGACGGA
>JAITSO010000060.1 GCA_031287735.1 Elusimicrobiota bacterium
AAATTATTGTTATTGACTGCACCTTTGTTGTTATGACCAATGTTATTGTCACCAGTTATGTCGCCTATGGCTGCGTCGCTGTCACCCGACAAGAAATAGGATAAGGGTTTGCCGGTGGCTTTTGAAATCATCGCTAAACCTTTTTTTTGTATATTCCTACTTCCGTTTAACCAATTGGCTAACACCTGTTTATGTACACCAAGACGTTTAGCTAATTCTGTTTGTGTAATTTCTAAATCAATTAATAATTTTCTTACCTTCGCTGCTACTGTTTTTGTAGTCATAAAAACTCCTTTTAGAATATTGTTGACAAATAACTCAAAATGAATTATTATTAACTCAAATCTAACATAACAAAAGGAAACCAAATGCAGCCCGGTGCATACAAAAAATTGCTATCTATATTTAACTTTTTGCTGGCAAAACATGCTGGTCCATGTTTTGTTGCCAAAAAGCACGCAAAAAAAGACCTACGAAATAAAAAACGCTGTGGCGGTGGTTTTTAAAGTAGTAGGTATTTTTTTGCATATTAACAAAAAAGGTGTATTGAATAAAGAAAAGCAGTCAACGGATTGAAGCGTTGTTAATCATAAAAAGTACAGCCACGCTTAATATGTTCTACATATGTTGAGTACCGCATAAGTTCGTATGCTTCAGGTAGTAAATCTGTTTCACGCGTTATTTTTCATTATTTTTTAGTTTCTCTAAAACACTTGCACTGTTGCACAACTAAAATTTTGCAGACATGTCAGTCACAGCACTACAAAGATTTGTTGTCTTCATACTTCATAAAATACGATAAGTCAAAAAATAACCCCACCTGGAAAGCATCCAACAAATTCTATATATATATCATGTAACCCTACTATTTACACATTTTGTTAGCGTTTTTTACGCAAAAACCGCACCAGCTAACTGAAAACAAAACGCGGAGAGAGAGGGATTTGAACCCCCGGCAGAGTTTCCCCCGCAGCAGTTTTCAAGACTGCCACCTTAAGCCGCTCGGTCATCTCTCCAATTTAAAATTTAGCAACAACTTACAAAAAAAGTACCTATCCGGTGGAGAGTATTAAAACTTCCAAAAAAAGTCAATTTCACGTATATACGAGATAGAAAACGCCGTTTTCGGCAAAAAACTCTTTTGTTGAGATAATTTCAACATAATTTTTTGCAAAAACACTTGTTTATTTAAATAAAGAGTGTTTAATAAATTTACATCAAAAACAAAATATTGTAGAATACCGACCATCGCTGTGTATGCAAAATATTAGTTCGCGCCATCTCTGACATACCAAAAAAAACAGAATTTTAGGAAATAAAATGTCCGGTACTGCAAATAATGAATTAAAAGTTCAAAGCCTTATCAACGGTCAATATGCATTGTTCAGACAAATCGGGAAAGGTGCCTTTGGAGTTGTTTGGCAATCTTACGATTTTAGTTTAAAAAACTTCATTGCCATCAAAGAACTTCTACCCAAATATTCAGAGCCTAAATTTATAGAAATGTTTTACAAAGAAGCTTTGATATCTAAAAACATCTCCCATGAAAATATAATCAGAGTTCACAATTTCTGGAAAGGAAATAACGGTTCTTATTATATCGCAATGGACTTTATAAAAGGTGTAAATCTAGAACAAGTAATAAAAAAATGCAATCAATTGGGAATAAAAATACCATGGCATATTTCAGCTCTTATAACCACTTTTGTTTTAAAAGCATTAGATTATGCCAATCGTGTTGCTGCTGACCCTATCACTGGCAAACCGTATGGGTTGCTTCACCGTGACATTTCAACTTCCAACGTTATGGTTCTGTTTGAAGGAAATGTAAAACTTGGAGATTTTGGTGTTGCAAAAACAGTAGAAGAAGTAAACCGTGGAATAACAGATAGCGTTATTGTTGGAAAATACCAGTATATGTCTCCTGAACAAATTATGGGTGAACCTGATATAGACAATCGTTGCGATATTTTCTCTGTAGCACTGGTTTTTTACGAAATGCTTACCGGTCAACCTTTTTATAGTGGTGATAAAGAAACTATCCTATCAGATATGTCAAAAAAAGAATTTCACTCATCTTGCTTAGACAATTTAAATGTCCCAAAAACACTTGGAGAAATTATTTCCAAAGCTCTTGCTAAAGATAAAAACAAACGCTACGAAAAAGCATTGACAATGTATTTGGAAATAAAAAAAACTCTGCAATCTTATGAAACCGAAAACATAATGGAAGAACTTTCTGTTTTTCTTTCATCTACTATGAAAGAAGAAATAGAAATTTTAAGCAAAACATCTGATTTTATTAAAATCTTAAATAAGGATAGTTTAGATGGCAATCCAGAGGTAAATAAAATTATTTGTAGAAATTTTATAGCAGGTTCAACTTCAAGCCAAATCAGCCAAGAGCAAATGAGCATAAAAGAGCAGCAAATTTTAGAAGAAAGCAGTAACATTGAATATGACAACGAAGAAGAGAAGGGAAAGACTATTTTTGAAGATGCAGGATATTGGCTTCAGAATAAATTTGATTTGCTAAGAAGAAAAATCATCAAAATGTCAGCGTTATGTTTTAGCATTCTTTTGGCGTTTGTTGCTGTAGATATTGGTTTGCAAATTACAACTGTTGGCAAGAGTATTTACTTTCGTTTCAACCCGCCTGAACTTATAATTAGTACAAAACCTCTAGGAGCAAAAATAAGCATCTCTGATAGTTCCGGCGAAGTTATTATGAAAAACGTAAGCACAAATGTTCCAATTCCTATAAAAAACGTGAAATTAGGAGGAACCTACGTAATCACGGCCATGAAAGATGGGTTTAAAACTGTGCGAAAAGCTGTAAGAATTGATAAAGATGCTAGAAAAAAAGGAAAACCTAAAAGTGAAAAAATAAACATTTTGTTTGATTTTGAAATTGAAGTAAATTCACAGCCACAAGGAGCAGATGTCTACATAGATGGCAATAAAGTATCAGAAACGCCTTGTAAAATACAATTGTCAGCTGGAGAACACACTATTAGGCTTTCTTTAAATGGTTTTGAAAATTTAGGAAACGATGCAAAAGAAAGCAAAGACGGCATGTGCAATCTGGATTTGCTAAAACCTTCAGTAGAATCTATTTTTGAAGGAGTTGATGTAAATTTTTGGGATGTTGATATCAGACCATATGGTGACGAAAAAGTCTTTTCTCTAAGAGGACGCTTGTACAAGAAATTCGCCTTCTACACAGTGCCTGCAGGAATGTCAGTTCAAATAGGAAATGATAGCAAAATTTATAACACTGAATTGCCACTAACTGTAGATTTAAAAGAAGGAGTTTACGACGTAAAAATATTCGATCCAAAAAAACGCTTCAATGATGTGTATGAGAAAATTGTAATATCTACTTCAACTATTAACGAATTAAACGTTGTTATGGGAAAAGAAATAGCTTTCAGTGCTCAATTAAATGGTCCTAAAAAAAGCACAAAAATTTTTCTAACCGTAAAATCAGATAATTTAAGGCTTAATAGAGAGTTTACACAAGAAGAATCTGTCACTATTCCTTTGACAGTTGGCAAATATGATTTTATCTTTGAAGCAGAAGGTTATGAGAAACTTACGATGCGTAATGTAGATATTTCCAAAACTAATAAGGTAAAAGCTAGGTTGTATCCGTTAAAATCTTCTGTAGTTTTTTATGTCTACTACACGCCTGGTGGCAAAAGAAGACCGGTTAAAAATGCTTTCATTTGGTTTGGAAATAGAATTGCCGGCAGAACAGATGCAAGCGGAATATGGAGTGGGAAAACAGATGCAAGCTCACTTTATGGAAAAGTTGTAGCACGTGGTTTTAACCAGGAAGAATTTGATTTAGACGTAGAGTTTGGTGTACAAACAAAAAAAGAAGTAAAACTAACTGTAAATCCTTTAGGAACTCCACTAGATTATTACAAACGTTCGGATGTCTCTTATCCTCAAAAAACCGCAAGTTCTAATGTTAAAAAAAGAACACCCTCTAAAGTTAAAATTCACACAAAAGCTTCAAAAACATTGAGAGATTTAAGATTGTCGCTTCAAGAATCAATGGGTGATGAAGATGAGTAATTAAATTATAAATATATAGTTTTTAACCTATAAGGAGCAAACAATGTCGCGTTTATTATTAGAAAAAAGAGCAGAAATATTAGGTGATTATGTATTAATGAAAAGCTCCACAATAACAGTAGGTAGTCAAAAAGGTAATACTATTGTTTTGCAAAAAGATAAAAATATATCAGAAGTTCACTGTGTCATTTTTTCCAAAGGTGAGGGTAAATTTAAAACCTGGATAGTTAAAGATCAAAATACTATAAGTGGAACAAAAGTAAACGGTGACAATATTTTAGAAAAAACTCTTAAATATGGAGATGTCATAAACATATCCTCATACAATATTGTTTTTTGCAGGCAATATTTTGAAACTCAAGAAGAACACTCTTATCTACTTGGTATTTACGGGCATTACAATGGAAAAAAATATAACATAAAAAATGGTGACACATACATAGGCAGAGCGATGTTTTCCAAACAAAATTCCAACGATATTGTTCTTTTGCAAGACAACACAGTTTCAAAAGGTCATGCCAAAATAACAAATAGCAATGGTAAATATTCTATCACAGATACCGGAAGTGCCAGCGGGATTGTTGTAAATGGTGCTAAAGTAGGTCAATTAAACACTGTTGATTTAACAATAGGTGACGAAATTCTGATAGGTCATTCCATTTTTAGACTTGCAAGTTCCAATGATGAGGATTTTTCCACTCCTGCTAAGCAAAAAATTACTTTTTTTAAGCTACAAAAGTACTTCTCTTTGCTTATCACATTGTCCGTTTTTCTGTTTTCATTCGGTATGATGAAAATAAGTTGCTCTAACATTTCTGCTCTTTCAAAACACAAAGATGCTTTAGATATAACGCTTAATACAGATGCTAATTTTAAAGTTAATATTTCAACAAAAAGCAATAAAGAGAAAACTTCGCATGTTTCAAACGTTGCAATAGGAAAATTAAAAGGAGGAGATAAAAATTACATTGTCATGCTTATGATGTCTGGGTTTTTATGCGCTTGGGATCCAAATACCGGAAACAATTTGTGGAAACCAATAGGTGTTGATACCACTGGCGAAACTGCTCCTATGATTGCAGACGTAAACGATGATGGAAAAGAAGATATTATTGTATGCACAAGTTCAGATAAGCTTTTAATTTTTGACGGCACAAGTTCTGCAACTATACGTCAAGAAGTGCTTGGAGGAACTATCTTCAAAACAACTCCTTTGGTAGCTGATTTGAACGGAGATGGAAAAAAAGACGTTGTGGTATGCTCAAGAGATGGAAGAGTGAATTTTATTTTTAATGCTGGTTTTGCAAGCAACACTGAAATGTGGACTGATTTTATAGAAGGCGAAATAACAACAAGCCCAGTATTGTGGACTTATAAAGAAAATGACAGCATTGTTGTGATTGCCAATTCAAAAGGAAAAGTTTTTCTTATAAATCCGAGGTTAAAAGTTAAAAAAGTTGTAGATATCGTTAAGCAAACTGGTAAAATACACGTTATCGGAGCCTCACCTGCAATCGGAGACATAACCGGCGACGGAGTGCCTGAAGTTGTAGTTCAAACAAGCGGAATGCAATATATTAGTGCAATAGACGTTGTAAATCTCAAAGTATTGTGGACATTTTTTATGGAAGAAGAAGCAAAAATAGACAGAAAAGAAAATTCTAATGAAGATAAAAATATTCTTGAAGTTGAAAGCAAAGACGAAATACCTGGCGATTGTTCAGTTCCTATGATATCAAAACTATCAGATGATTCTAACTCTGGAGATGTTTTTGCTATATCAGCAGCAGGAACTGCTTATGCGTTGCGTGGAGATACTGGTCATATAGCAGGAGAAGTTTTATGGAAACAAAATATCCCTGAAATGGAAAATATAATTTCATATCCTTCAAAATATGATTTTGACAAAGACGGCACAGACGATTTCGTTTTATGTGATAAAAACGGAGGTTTATTTATTATTAGAGGCAATAAAAAACATAAAGAATTTGACACTATTGCTGAAGTAAAAGCTAGCAACACAGCAATTACGTCTACACCTTTAATATCTGATATTTTTGGTCTAGGAAAAATCAGCATTGTGTTTGCAAATTCTACTGATAATCTGCAAGTTGTAGATACAAACTCTAGTATCATAAAAAATTTAAATCCCTGGGCAATGTGGTTGGGAAATGCCGAACATACCGGGTTTAAAGGAATTAAAGAGTACAAAATAAAGTATTGGAAGCTATTATCAATAGGATTTTTTGTTTTTATAGTGTTTTTTATCTTAAAAATACAGTTTTCAGCAAAAAAGAGAGCAAATAGGGTAAAAATGAAATTTTTATGAAATTAGAATTTTATACAAAAACTCACACCGGAACAGTTAGAAACGTAAATCAAGATGCTTATGGCGTAAATAAAGATGGCAAATTTTTTTTGATTTGCGACGGGATGGGCGGTGGTAGTGCAGGAGACTTTGCAAGTAAACGTGCAGTTGAAGTAATACTTAAATGCATTGATGTGCTTGAAGAAGAAAATATCAAAAATATTTTTCCTAATTATCAAGACCTTTCAATCCAAAATTCAAAACCTATTGCCTCAATTTATCTTGCCAACAGAGATTTACGCAGACTTATTGCAAAATATCCAAAGCTTTCAGTTATGGGAACAACCGTTGTCGCGGCAGAATTTAGCAACAATTCTTTACTACACATCTACCATGTTGGAGATAGTAGAATTTACAGAATAAGAAATAACCAAATAACGCTTCTCACCAAGGACCATTCAAAAATCAATGAACTCATCGAAGAAGGTAAAATATCACAAGCAAAAGTAAAAGAAACTGAGATGCAAAGCGTAGTTACAAGAGTACTCGGCACACAAAATATTGTAAAAGTAGACTATAAAATTTGCAATGTTGAAAACAACGATGTTTATATAATGTGTTCAGATGGTTTGAACAGTGAAATAGATGATGAAACCATTAAGCAAATTGTTCTTAAAAATAACATGGTTTCTGTTGCAAAAAAACTCATTGAAGCCGCAAACTCAGCCGGTGGCAAGGACAATAGCACAGTTATTGCAATCAAAGCTATAGACAACTCGCACTTGAAACAGAAAAAAATTCAACATATTCCATCAAAAATTGTGACGTTTGAAGATTTATTGGAAAGCCAGAGCTTAAATGAACACAAATTGCTAGAAAAATTGGAAAAAACATTTTCATGCAAAATTCCAAAAAAATACAGAGAAACTAACTATTGCAATTACATTATAATTTTTTTGTTAGCTTCTGCTTTTCTTTTTATACTTGCATTTCTATATATTAGCTTTGATAATTATAAGCACGAATCAGCAAGTAAAAAAATTGAAAGCTTATGGGAAGCAAGCGACATAGGCGAAATAATTTTAGATATTAAAACCGTATCTCCAAGCATTGTCAAAAAGTTAAAAATAGCAGATGAAAATACAAAGCAGTCTATATTGCAAGAAATTCTCTTCGAGCAAAATGACAATCTTATTCCTCTACCTAATGTTAAAGTTTTAATAACTTCTAAAAACAGACACAACAAATTCATAGGGTTTTCCACTTTCGTGCCATTAAAGGTCAAATTGCCTTGTGATAGCTATTCTATTGATTTATACCATCCAAAATACCAAGCAAGCAATATGTCGACAAGCTTAGATATTGATATTTTTAGAGAAACAAAATACAAAGCAATAATAATGCTACCTACAGAATTCGCAAATAAAGAGAGTGTTTAACAATGAATATTTTGATGGCGGCTTCTGAATGTGTTCCTTTTGTCAAAATTGGCGGGCTTGCCGATGTTGTTGGAACATTACCGAATTACTTGCAAAGATTAGGAAATGACGTTAGGATAATTTTGCCTAAGTACAAGTCTATTGATGATAAAAAATATAAATTAGAAACATTGCCATTGAAACTTTCTGTAGACGTTGCAGGAAATAAAGAAAGTTTTAACATAAAAACTTGCAAAACCTCTCAAGTGACAGTGTATTTTATAGACAATATGCATTTTTTTTATCGTGACGGCATTTACGGCAGTGATTTTGGAGATTTTGGGGATAATAGAGAGCGTTATATATTTTTTTGCAAAGCTGTTCTTGAATCAGCAAAAGCTTTAGGATTTAAACCAGATATTATTCATTGTCACGATTGGCAAACTGGCTTAATTCCAGCATATCTTAAAACTGTTATGAAATATGACAAGTTTTTTTGGAAAACATCAACAGTTTTTTCAATACACAACATAGCCTACCAAGGAAGTTTTGCAGCTGACACTGTTGTAGCAGCAGGTTTTTCGTGGCAAGACTTTACTCCTGATAAACTAGAATTTTACAATAAAGTTAATTTTATGAAATGTGCAATATCTTTGTCTGATGCTGTTTCTACAGTAAGCCCAACTTATTCTTTAGAAATTAAAGAATTTAACGGTTTAGGAATGGAAGTGGTTTTAAACTCAAGACAAGATAAAATATATGGGATATTAAATGGCATTGACTATGATTATTGGAATCCCAAAAAAGACAAAAATATCGCTGCAAATTTTTCAAAAGAAGACCTTTCAGGCAAAAAGACCTGCAAATCAGACTTGCAAAGCCTTTGTGGTCTTGAAATGAATCCTAATACTTATCTTTTCGGGTGCGTTTCCCGTCTAGATCATCAAAAAGGTTTTGATATTATAATAGATGCAATGTATAAACTTAAAAATGAAAATATGCAATTTGTAATATTAGGCTCTGGCGACCGCTCTATTAGGTATGAACTTGAAAAAGCCGCATCTCAAATGAAAAACATTGCAGTATTTTTTGATTACAATGAAGTGTTATCTCATAAAATTTATGCTGGTATAGATGCATATATGATGCCTTCAAGGTTTGAACCTTGTGGGTTAAGCCAAATGATAGCTTTAAGTTATGCAGGAATTCCTATAGTCAATAGAACTGGTGGTCTTTCTGATACTATCGTTTATTACAATCACTTTAGCAAAGAAGGAAATGGTTTTACATTTAATATAACTTATGGTGAAAATTTTGTTCAGACAATATACAAATCTGAAAAAATCTTTAGAGATAAGAATAATTGGAACACTTTGGTAAACAACGCAATAAACTGCAAGTTTTCTTGGGATAATTCAGCTATTCAATATAATGAAATATATAAAAATTTATCAGCCTATAAAGAATTTTAGTTTTTACACGGAGCAAAAATGTCTGAAAAAGAGACAGAAAAGCAAGAAAATAAAGATGTAAACCAAAATATTGAGACTATTGATTTACCTAAAAAACCACTAAAAAATGACACTAATTCTTTGCAAGAAGCAAATACCAACTCAAATCCAAATTTGCAAGATGGCGATCAATCCAAAAACTTGCAAAACATCCCGGCTGATAAGCAATCCCAAGAAAACAAATCTAGCCAAAACGCGGTTGCAGACACGTACAAGCAAAAAATAGACGCAATAAAAAAAGATCTTCTCAAAAAAAAAGAAGCAGAGAAAAACAATGACATAAAAAAGAGCATTGAAAAAGCTAAAAAATACAGCAAAACAAGAAAATATCACAAAAATTTTGGTTCTATACTGAAATTTATAGGTCTATCTGTAATAACTGTTTTTTTTATTTTATGCGAAAACATATATTTTCAAGTTGAAAATTATGCTGACAATTTAGCAAAAGAACTAAATATTGTGATTTTCTTAAACAAAAATTCTAATGATGACGAAAGTACACGCAAAAAAATAATAGACACCGGACTTATTGAAGAAAAAGAATATGTTGACTCACAAACTGCTTATGAAAAAGCAGTTAATCATTCGGCAATTCTAAAAGATCTTTCTTCTGACGGAGTAAGTTATCAAATTCCTGCATATTTAGTTGCAAACCCATCTTTTGAAATAACAGAAATTTCATCTTTATCTATGAAAAGTACATTAGAAAACTTTGACGGCATAGATGAAGTTGTCTACGATACCTATCTTTTTAAAAAATACGAAAAAATCACTTTTATGCTAAATTTTTATAAAAAAACTTTAGAATTTTCGTTTTTAGTCATTTTCGTTTTGTTTGCTTTAAAATGCTTGTTTTTTTTACTGAAAGGAAAACGTCTGATAAAAAAACTGCTTGTTAGCACATTCAAATGCTTTTTGAGCTCATCTTTTGGTTTTTTTATGACTTGGTTTTTCTTTATTTATATGTTTTATCCCATGTTTATGGACGATATTTCAGCTTTGGCAGCAATTCTTGCTTGTGCTTGTTTAGGGACACTTTTAGAACAATCATGATAAAATTTTCCGTTTCATTGCTTTTATTTTTGGGTTTTACTGTATCTGTTTTTGGACAAAGCGATAAAAAAGAACACATACAAAAGCTTTCGGACGTAAAAAAAACAATACAAAACAAAAAAAGCGAGAAAAACAAACTTATAAAAAAAGAAACGGACTTTAAGAAAGAAATAGCAGATTTAAATCTCGGCATATCAAAAGCCGAAACCGAACTTAAAAAAAATTCTGCAGACATCAATGAAGCTCACAAAAATATGCAAAAGTCTTTTGAAAATTATAACCGTTATTTTTCTAAGATGGAACTTTGGCAAAATCATGCTGTGAGTGACGCAGAAATTTATAATAAAATTACAATTTTACATTCTTATGAACAAAACCCAGTAGAACATAAAGTTTTACAAGTTCGCCTAAAAAAAGACTTAGAAAACTGGAGAATAGAAAAATCTAAAGCTGAAATCTCTCATTCAGATATGGAAAGATGGCGTTTTGCAGAAAAAAAGCTATCCGAGCTTTACAGACATGGCAAAAAGCTTGTTTTGCAGCACAAAAGTAAAGTTAATGAAAAAAACGAGATGCTAAAACAAGTATCTGGTAAACGCAGAAATGTAGAAAAAGAGCTAGCAAACTTAAATAAAACTGAAAAAGAACTCAAACAGCTGATAAATAAAATAGAAACTAAAAAACGTAAAGAAGAAAAGTTAAAAATTCTAAAAAGTGCTACTAAAAAGCAGGCTAAGCAGCAAAATGTAAAACTTCCTATAAAATTGCAGTCTTTTCCAAGGCCGGTAAAGGGAAAAATTGTTCTTGACTTTGGAAAAACTAAAGACATGGAACTAAATTCTTATGTTATAAGTAATGGCATAAAAATAAAAGCTGCTAATTTTTCGGATGTTAAAAGCATCGCAAAAGGAAAAGTTGTTTTTTGTGGTTCTTTTCGTTCGTACGGCAAAATGATAATAGTAGATCATGACAAAAATGCAACTTTCAGTATTTATGGTTTTTTAGATAAAATTCTTGTAAAAAACAACGATAAAATAAAAGATGGAGCAACAATAGCCCGGCTTGGGAAGGGAGAAAATAATGTATTATATTTTGAAATACGCGTAAACAACCATCCAATAAACCCGGTAAGACATTTTTCAGATTAAAAATCTGCTCAATTTAACAAATCTTTGGAATTAGTTTACTTTAGTTTGGCTTTTTGATAATATCCCGGACAATTAAAGCTTGCTGGTAGGAAATATCAAGATTAGGAGGAAACGTGGGAAGCACAATTTCTGAAAAAATTCTCGCTGTTCATTGCAAACGGAAGTGCGTAGAAGCTGGCGAATTTATAGAACCTGAAGTAGACATTGTATTGTCAAATGATGTAACAGCTCCTCTTGCGATAAAAGAGTTTAAAAAAACAGATATCAAGAAAGTTTTTAACAAAAACAAAGTAGTTCTTGTTATGGACCATTTCACACCAAACAAAGATATTTTAAGTGCAGAACATGTGAAATATGTAAGAGAATTTGCAAAAGAACAAGGCATAAAACATTATTATGAAGGTGGGAATGTTGGAGTAGAACATGCTCTTTTGCCAGAAAAAGGAATTGTTTTGCCTGGCGATGTGGTTGTAGGTGCAGACTCTCATACTTGCACTTATGGAGCTTTAGGAGCATTTTCAACTGGCGTCGGTTCTACAGATGTTGCATCAGTTATGTCTACAGGGAAAGTTTGGTTTAAAGTTCCACCATCTATAAAGTTTGTTCTCAAAGGAAAACTCAACAAATGGGTTGGCGGCAAAGATATTATACTCTATATAATAGGTCTTATCGGCGTAGATGGTGCTCTTTACAATGCTATGGAATTTTGCGGTCCGGTATGCAAAAAATTAACAATGTCTGATAGATTTACCATCACAAATATGGCTATTGAAGCGGGTGGGAAAAATGGAATTTTTACTCCAGATGAAATTACTAAAAAATATGTTGAGAAAAAAGCAAACAGAAAGTATAAATTTTACGAAAGCGATAAAGACGCAAAATACCTAAAAACTATTGAAATAGACTGTGATAAAATATTTCCGCAAGTTTCAACTCCTTTCTTACCATCAAACGCAAAACCTGTTAAATCACTAAAAAAAACTTATATAGACCAAGTTGTCATTGGTTCTTGCACAAACGGAAGAATTGAAGATTTAAGAATCGCTGCAAGTATTATCAAAAAAGGAAAAAAACTTAATGCTAATGTCAGAACTATAATAATACCTGCAACTCCAGAAATATACTCACAAGCATTATCGGAAGGGTTATTCAAAATATTTATTGAAGCAGGTGCTGTAATTTCTGCTCCTACTTGTGGTCCTTGCCTCGGCGGTCATATGGGAATTTTAGCATCCGGTGAAAAGTGCGTATCAACCACAAACAGAAACTTTGTCGGTAGAATGGGTCATACAAAATCTGAAGTATTTTTAGCAAGCCCAGCAGTTGCAGCAGCAAGTGCAATCAAAGGATTTATTGCCACGCCAGACGATGTTTAGTCTTTTTTACTATATTTTTTATTCGCTGTAAACATTTTTTATAAACAAAAAGGAGAGTTTTATGAATTTGAAAGAAAAAGTAGAGCAAGCTTTAGAGACGGTTCGTCCTAGTTTGCAGGCTGATGGCGGTAATGTAGAGTTAGTTGAAGTTACTGAATGCGGAGTTGCAAAAGTAAGGCTGGTTGGAGCATGTGGCTGTTGTCCTATGTCTGCTATGACTTTACAAAATGGCGTAACAAAAGCTATTAAAGATGCTGTCCCTGAAATCAGAGATGTCCAATCCGTGTAGTAAGTAATTTAACAGTCTCTATTGACCGATCCTTTAAAAAAGCAGTTATTCCCACTTTACTAAAGGGAGTAGCACTTGAAAAGTGCGGGGGTTTTAGAACCTAAATCAAAGCAAATTACATATAATTTAATGAGTGAAAGTTAAATTAGTAGATTTTAAAACCCTGACTACTGTCGCAATCTGCACCTTTAACAAAGGGACAATTAAAGCTAAGTTGTGGCAGTTAACAAGCAGTTAAAATTCCCACTTTACTAAAGGTAGTAGCACTTGAAAAGTGCGGGGGTTTTAGAACCTAAATCAAAGCATATTACATATAATTTAATGAGTAAAAGTTAAATTAGTAGGTTTTAAAACCCTGACTACTGTCACAATCTGCACCTTTAACAAAGGGACAATTAAAGCCAAGTTGTGGCAGTTAACAAGCAGTTAAAATTCCCACTTTACTAAAGGGGGTAGCACTTGAAAAGTGCGGGGGTTTTAGAACCTAAATCAAAGCAGATTACATGTAAATTAATGAGTAAAA
>JAITSO010000019.1 GCA_031287735.1 Elusimicrobiota bacterium
CGCAGGGTCCCGGAAGAGTAGGTCGCCGCCGAGATACAAATATATTAAAAAAGAGCGTGTTTTAACCCCACGCTCTTTTTCTTGTACTTATATACCCACACACACACAACACACAACCATAAAATATAGAAAAACCAGGAGACACCTATAGACATGAACACTTTTCTGTTATTATCCTCGCCGCAGGAAATTATGAATACCTTAAGAATCGCATGTTTTTCCTGTTTAAAAGAACAATTGCAACTAATCTGCCGCCAGCTGTTCTGCGTTGCCATTCGCTATAGAATATCTATGGGATTTTCTAGTAAATACTTGTTTATATGCTTTATAAACAAATTTTACGTTTTTGCCTAAATAAAGCACACTGGAGGATAATTGAATGTTAAAAAAGCTTTTAGTTCTTTGTTTAGTTGTGCTGTCTTCACGTAGTTTATCATTTGCAAGCAGGGGTTATGTTATAGACACTCCTACAATTGGGGTTTTAAATTATGCATCTTATGAGATCTCGTTTAAATTTTTTTCACAAGGCAACTTTCTTCCAAAGCTTGATTTGGGTGTTTTTAGGATTTTAAACATTGGTTTATCATGGGAACTTGAGAGTTTGATAGGCAACAAAAATATCGGTATTGCAATACCTGCTTTGCAAGTTAAACTAAAGCTTTTTGAAGGCACTATGCTTATACCAGGTTTTGCAATAGGATACGATGGACAGGGGTATGATTTTAATAGCCAATTAGATGGAAATTACCTTCAAAGAGAACGGGGCGTTTATTTGGTCGCCGGTAAAGAGCTTTTTTTAAAAAATCTCATATTCAATGCAGGCATTAGTATAAACGAGCTTTCAGATATAAAGTTACGTGGATTTGTAAATGCTTTTGCAGAAGTAATACCGGATTCACTATATTTGCTAACCGAGTACGATAATATTTATTCCATAGATTCAGCCAGGCTAAATTTTGGCGTAAAGTTTTGCTTAACAGAATTTATCAGTATAGATACAATAATAAGAGATTGCTTTAGAAAATCATCAGACATTAGGTATGCCAATGAAAGAATGATCAGAATAAACTATTTAGGAAGATTTTGATTAAAAGAGAACATCTATGACTTTTGACTTTGAACAACCTGTTGTTGAAATAAGCAGTAGAATAGAGAATTTAAAGAATGAATTGCAAAAAACTGGAAATTTAAATTTGTTAGAGCAAATAGACATTCTAGAAAAAACAAAAAAGCAACTGATGGAAGAAATTTATAGCTGCTTGACTCCTTGGCAAAAAGTTCAAATTGCAAGGCATCCCCAAAGGCCATACTCTTTGGATTATATAAAAAAAATTTTTACCAATTTTACTGAGCTTCGAGGTGATAGATTTTTTAGTGATGATCAAGCTTTGATTTGCGGTATTGCGGAATTTGACAGAAAATCTATTGCAATTATAGGTCACCAAAAAGGTAGGACAATTCAAGAAAATATGGAGAGAAACTTTGGAATGCCACATCCAGAGGGATACCGTAAAGCTTTAAGAATAATGAAATTGGCTGAAAAATTTAAAAAACCAATAATAACTTTTATAGATACAGCAGGTGCTTATCCGGGAATTGCCGCTGAAGAAAGAGGACAAGCTGAAGCTATAGCACGAAATTTAAGAGAGATGTCTGCCATTAAAGTTCCTATTATAACCATTGTAATCGGCGAGGGCGGTTCTGGTGGTGCTTTAGGTATAGGTATTTCAAATAAAGTTTTATGTCTAGAAAATTCTTATTACTCTGTGATTTCGCCTGAAGGATGTGCAGCCATACTTTTTAGAGATGCAAGCAAAGCCTCGCAAGCTGCCTACGATTTAAAATTAACTGCTAAAGATTTGCTCGATTTGAAAATTATTGACGAAATTATAAAAGAACCTCTTGGCGGAGCACATCGTGATGTTGATAAAACTTCTCAGGATATTAAACTTGCTTTAATCAAATATATTCGTAAATATAATAAGATGAAAGCAGAGGATATTATTTCGGATAGGTATCTAAAATTCAGAAATATAGGCGTATATAATGACAGTGCAAAAAATTCTGCTAAAAATTCAAAAAAAACAAG
Organism: Elusimicrobiota bacterium; assembly: GCA_031287735.1. Classification (GTDB taxonomy): domain Bacteria; phylum Elusimicrobiota; class Endomicrobiia; order Endomicrobiales; family Endomicrobiaceae; genus JAITSO01. The sequence goes on from JAITSO010000019.1 coordinate 2,090, forward strand.
CACTGATTCGCCGCACAAAAACACTGAAAAAACTAAAAAATAGGAGGCTTAAAATGGCATTAGTACCTGCAAAACAAATTTTAGATGAAGCAAGAAAAAATGGTTACGGGGTCGGAGCATACAACGTAAACAACATGGAACAAATACAGTCTATTATGGCAGCAGCAAAAGAAACTCAATCGCCAGTTATTATTCAAGCCAGTAGGGGTGCTTTAAAATATTCCAATTTTACTTACCTAGGTTATTTAATGAAAGCCGCAGTTATTGAAAACCCAGATATTCCAGTTGCTATGCATTTAGATCATGGTAATTCTTTAGAATCAGCAGTCAAAGCTATAGAACTTGGATTTTCTTCGGTTATGATTGACGGTTCTTTGCACGAAGATGGGAAAACGCCTTCTACTTATGACTATAATGCCAAAGTCACAAAATCTGTTGTTGAATATGCTCATGCAAGAGGCGTTTCTGTTGAGGCAGAAATAGGAACTCTTGGGGGAATAGAAGACGGGGTAGGTTCTGGAAAAATTCATTTGACAGATCCAGTAGAGGCAAAAAAGTTCGTAGAAGAAACCGGTGTGGATGCTTTAGCTATAGCTATAGGAACTTCGCATGGAGCTTATAAATTCAAAGGTTCTGCAAATCTGGCTTTTGACGTTTTAAAAGAAATCAGAGCATTAATAAATATCCCTATCGTTTTGCATGGTGCTTCTTCAGTTCCTAAAGAATTGATTGATGAGGTGAACAAATACGGTGGAAAAATGCCAGGTGCAACGGGCGTTCCTATGAGTAGTTTGCAAGAAGCAATTAAGCTTGGGGTTCAGAAAATAAATGTTGATACCGATGGTCGTCTGGCAATCACTGCAGCTATAAGAAAAGTTTTTTCAGAAACTCCTGAAAAATTTGATCCAAGAGATTATTTGGGTCCTGCACGTACTGCTCTTACAAATATTATAATCGGGAAAATGAAAGATTTTGGTACAGCAGGACATTCAAAAGACTATACGCCAATTTCGCTTGGAGATATGAGAAAGCAATATTTAAAATAATGCACATAAAAAGACTATGTCGGAAACACTAAAAACAGATAAGCACAATCTGGCAATTTTTAAAGATATTGCAGGATTAGAAATTTATCGCCCACGCAACAACCTATAGGGTGACTGTTGCACCGAGGAACAGCTATTCTTTTTTGTTCAAGCTTGTTATAACTTCATCTATGAGTCCATATTCTTTTGCTTCTTGAGAGGACATATAATAGTTTCTTTCGGTATCTTTTAAAACCTGATCCGTGGTTTTCCCACAATGTATTGCAATAATTTCAGATAGTTTTTGTTTTGTAGAAATCAATTCTTTCGTTTCTATGTTGATATCAGAAACCGTCCCTGATATACCACCGCCGTATATTAGCGGTTGATGTATCATTATCCTCGAATGAGTAAGTGCATACCTTTTACCTTTTGTTCCAGCTGCAAGCAAAACTGCTCCAAAAGACATTGCCATACCCATGCATATTGTTGTGATGGGGCTTTTTATAAATTGCATAGTGTCGTAAACGGCAAGACCAGCAGTAACCATTCCACCTGGAGAATTTATATACAAATTTATATCTTTACCTTGCTCCTCAGAATCTAAATACAATAACTGTGCAATAAGCACATTAGCAGAATCAGTGGCAATTGCACCATCATACCCGCCTACAAAAATAATTCTATCCCTTAAAAGTCTTGAATATATATCATAGCTTGCTGCTGCTCCCTGGTTCCATCTTTCTATTACAGTGGGTATTAAAGAAGGCATTTTTTCACTCCATTTTTTAATTTATTTACACTAAAACATCTTTTTGCGACAACTCTTTCTCTACAGTTTTAATGTCAGCATTTTCGACGAGAAAATCAAAAACCTTTTTTTCTTCTATTGCGTGAACAATATTTTCAAAATTTTTTCTGAAGTATTCATCTATATTTTTTTCTAACTTTGGATTTAACGCTTTGCGCCTTTCTTTTTCTTTTTGCAGATCACTATCAGTAGCATTAAGTTTTTCTTCCTTTTTTATTGAATTAAAAACATATGAAACCTTGACTATATCTTTAGCATCTTTGCAAATATGTTCTTTGTTCCGTTCAAGATATTCGTTAACATGTTCAGGGACAACGTCGTTTTTTACTCTTTCAATCATATCTTTTTCCTGCAATTCAACCAAGCATTGCGGAACTTCAAATTCATTTCTCTTCAATAATCCTTCTATTATTTGTTTCCGCACCGATGCATTTTGACGGTGCTTCTCTTTTTCTTCTATGTCCTCTTTAATTTTGTTTTTTAAAACATTAAGATTTTCAACACCGCAATCTTTAGCAAATTCATCATCAAGATTTGGGAACTTTACTTCCTTAACTTCTATGACTTTTACTTTAAATTTAACGGTTTTTCCGGCTAAACATTTGTTTGGGTGTTCTACTGGATAAGAAATTACTGTTTCTCTATTATCACCTGCTTTAGTGCCTATTAAAATATCTTTGAATTCCTTTAATGTATTCTCGGCTGACATGTCTATCATATGATTTTCAATTTTAATGTCTGCGAGTTTCTGACCGTTCAAATCGAAAGCTTCGTACCCCACACAAACAACGCTATTTTCATTGCAAACACCTTTCGTAGATGGAATAAAATCAGCATATCTTTTCCTTATGAGTTCTAGTTGGCAACTTATGTTTTTATCCGTAGTTTTAAAAATCTCTTTTATAATTGGGATGTTTTTGTAATTCATGGCTTTCACTTCAGGGTGGCATTGTGCTGAAAAGCTATATTTAAAAGGCGTGTTCAAATTGTATTCTAACTTAGTTAGAGCAGGAGAATTTATATGATTAAATTTTTCCACTTTTAAAACTTCATAAAGAGTTTTATCTAAAATATTTTGCACGACTTCGTCTTTTATCGACTCAGCAAAATTCTTTTTTATGATTTCTAACGGAACCTTGCCTTGCCTAAAACCAGGTATTTTAGCTTTCTTTTGAAGCGAAGTACAAACAGGCACCAATTCATTTTTTATAGCATCACAAGTAACTTCAACATCTATATTTATAGAGACCGACGTTCTTGCAACAACACTGTGTTTAAAAGCTATTGCGTTTTCACTTTGTTCCATTTTGCACCCTTTATAATTATTATGCGGACAGAGGGACTTGAACCCCCACGCCTTGCGGCATATGGTCCTAAGCCATACGCGTCTGCCATTCCGCCATGCCCGCTTTTTGCGCCACATAGGAATCGAACCTATAACCTAACGATTAAGAGTCGTTTGCTCTACCAATTGAGCTAGTGACGCACTAAAAACATACAACAGCCCGTTAACGACGCCCAGAAGCTAAAACCTTATTTTAATAAATTAAACTTAAAAACCGCAGATGACATAGGCATTTATTCATCTCTAAAAATCTGTTTGATGTTTTTAGTTTTCCAGAAAACAAAATAAAAACAGGAAAGCCCAGAAGCGTCCTGTTTTTATGAAAAAAATCCAAACAATAAATCAAAATGCTATTTATTGTCCCGTTATGTCTTCTGCATCTGCCACCACAGATGTAGCAAGACCATCAACAGATTCGGTAGCAGAAACAGGCGAAGTCGCAACATCAGTTCCCGGTTTACTAAGCACTGCATTCGTTTCTATAAATTCAGCAGTCATGTCTGTTTCAACTAAAAAGTCTTCAGCCAATTCATTGTCCGCAACGTTATTCGCCACGGTCTCATTAGCCGAACCATCATAATTTTCATCAACAGATTTTGACCCACAAGACAACAGTACGAGCGATCCAACAAAAAACATTAGAACATAACTTAACCCTAACAACAAAACCCTTTTCATTATCCAAACTTCCTTTTTGTTAATCTGACGCACTGGGTAGTGTAGCAAATTAAGCCGCTTTTTACAAAATACCTGACTATCTCATGCCCTGTGTAATAGTAAAAACCGTATAGCTTGCATTCTGCAATAATTTTTTGAGAATTCACCGACTATTTTTGCTTTCACAAAAGTAAAAATTCAACCCCACTGGTATGCAGCATACAGGTAACCCAAATTGATTTTGCATTTCATATTATTTTAGTGTACCGTAGCGTAGTGCTTTGGTGCTGCAAATCGCGTTGAATTGTCTAAATCAAAGGTTTTATTAAGCAAAAAGAGATTAAGGACATGTTGAAAAAATATCTGGTAGAAATCATTTTAGGTGTTTTTTTCGGTGCAGTCTTTACTTATCTTACCTTACGCCAAGTCAATTTAAATAATTTCCTCAAGCTTATGCAAAGTGTCAACTGCTCAGTTTTAGCTCTATCGGGATTAGTTTATATATTATGTTATGTCCTGCGGAGTGTTAGATTCTGTTTTATAATTCTTCCCATAAAAAAAACTAAACTCCTTGCAAATTTTCCATACACTGTCATAGGGTTTCTGATTAACAATGTACTTCCTCTAAGACTTGGAGAAGTAGTTCGTGCAAATATTACAGGTAAACAAATGGGAATACCACGTAGTAGTATTTTGGCGGCCATCATTATAGAGAGAGTTTTTGACATAACAACCTTCATATTTTTTTTCTTTGCAATAATATTTTTAGTTCCTCTTACCATTCCGAAATTTTTGTTAAAATCCTTCGGTGTTTTGTTATCTATAGTCATATTATGCATAATAGTGCTTCCTGTTGTGATTACACTGCAAAAAAAAACTCTGAAAATAATTAGAAATTTTGCTTTTGTCCCTACAAAAGTAAAAAGATTTATCTGCTTAATTTTTAGCAAATTCATCAATGGACTGTCGGTGTTAAAAAAACCTTCTATAGTTTTTAAAGTTTTTGTTTTATCTCTACTAATATGGTTGGCTGAAAGTTTCTTTTTTCTTGCGGTTGCCAGCTCTTGCGGCGTAAGTGTTTCTATTTTAGGTGCCGCTTTTACTATAATTGTAGTAGGCATAGGCACCATTATTCCAACAACACCAGGATTACTCGGAACTTTTGAATTTATGGGGATAACCGCCTTACAAATTTTATCTATAGATAAAGATCCCGCATTAGCATCCATTGTCACTTACCACTTGCTAGAGATATTGCTAATAGTGCTTCTTGGAGTGTTATGCATTTTGAAAGCAAAAGTAACGTTTTCAGATTTACTCAAATTTTCAAAAAGTAAGGAACATAGTGCATGACTTCCATTCTCACCTACATACCAACTTCTTTTGTTGCTTTCCTAACATCCTTATTTTTTGTTCCTCTGTGCAGATTTATTGCGATAAAATTGAATATTTTTGACTGTCCCATCACAAAAATAAAAACACACAAAGAAAATGTGCCCTACCTTGGAGGACTAGCTATAGCAATTGGATGGTTAGTTTCAATGTCATTTGTAAGATTTACAACAGATTTTCAAACTGGAACACTTAGCAATTTAAGAGGTATTTCTTTGGGGTCTTTAATGATGTTGCTCTTAGGAATTATCGATGATGTAAAAATTAAAGGGCTAAACTTCAAATTAAAACTTGCTGTTCAAATTACAGCTGCCGCTGTAGTAATTTTCTTTTTTGATATAAGAATTCATTTTATCAAGGATTATTGGATTTCATGTCTTGCAAGCATTATTTGGATTACTGGAATTACAAATGCATTCAATATCATAGATGTTATGGACGGGCTTTCAAGTGGAATTGCATTTATAGCTTCTCTCGCGTTTCTACTTATATCACTACCAACGGAAATGATTTACGTGAATTTTTGCACTGCTGCACTAGCAGGATCCGTTTTGGCTTTTATTCCTTTTAATCTATCTAAATCAAAAAAAATTTTTATGGGAGATGCTGGAAGTCTATTTGTAGGCTTTGTCCTTGCAAATTCAGCATTGGGAACGTCTTACACATCAACAAACGAAATAGGGCTGCTGGCACCTCTATTTATTCTATCCATCCCGATTTATGAAGTTGCTTTAGTGAGTTTTTTTAGAATTAAAAAAAATAAGCTACCTTTTGAAGGAAGCAAGGATCATTACGCTTTGCGCCTCATAAAGATGGGGTTTTCAAAAAAACAAATTATTTCGATAACTTACTTATCGTGCTCGGTTCTTGCCTTATGTGCTTTTCTATTAACCAGGTTGGAATCGCACTATTCGCTATGCATTTTTATTATCGTAATTTTATTGCTTTGGGTAGCTACCATTAGACTATCAAGAGTCGTGGTAGATTAAAAATGAGAAAAACCATAATAATCGGAGCAGGGGTCAGCGGGTTAAGTGCAGCACATTTTTTAAAAACTCCATATACGGTATTAGAAGCAAAATCTTTTGCTGGCGGTCTTTGTGCCTCATTTTGCAAAAATGGTTTCACTTTTGATTGTTCAGGACATTTCATACACGCTAGAAACGAGCAAACTAAAAAACTTATTGATAAACTTTGCAGTGGAATAAATAAAATAACAAGAAAAGCTTCAATTTATATGGATATGAAATTTATTCCTTTTCCTTTCCAAGCCAATCTTTTTTATCTAGATGAAAAGAAAAAAAAAGAATGCATCAAAACTCTTCTGCAAATTAAGGACGGAACCACAACAAGCACTCATGAAACTTTTCTAAAATGGTCAAACGCTACATTTGGAACTGCCATCACAAAATACTTTATGCACCCATATAATAGAAAGCTTTGGGATTACGATTTAAACAAAATGACAGCAGACTGGTGTGGCGAATTTGTACCCAATCCGGACATTACCCGTATAATCAGATCAGCTTACTCTAAAAATAAAATAAAATACGGGTACAATAGCGAATTCTTCTACCCAAAAAGTGGCGGCTGCCAAACTTTAATAAATGGATTTTTGAAAGAAATTAAAGTTTCATTAAACTCAAAAGTCATCAAAATAGATGTAAAAAATAAGGAAGTTTTAACTGAAGATAAGCAAAAACATAAATACGACAAAATCATTTCTACTCAAAGTGTTACGGAACTTATAAAGCAAATTCCAGATGCTCCCACAACTGTAAAAAATGCTTCTAACAAACTCATAGCATGTTCCGTTCGGTGTATAAACATAGGTGTTAAATCTAAACATGGAATCCCAAAAATTTTAAAAGACAAACATTGGATTTATGTTCCGGAAAAAGTTTTTCCATTCTATAGGTTTGGCATTTATTCAAATGTAAACAAGTTTTCTGCACCTAAAGATTCTTATAGTTTTTATGTAGAATTTTCTTCTATTAATAGAGATTATAAAAATTCAGAAAATGTGTTAAATGACCTAAAGCATGCTGGATTTATTGGTCTCGACGATAAAATTGTTGTTTTAAATAGTATAGAAATACCAAACGCATATGTTATTTATGACAATAATAGGGAAAAAGCAATACTAGAGATAACTTCATTTTTAAACAAGCACGATATTTATTCCATAGGAAGGTACGGTGCATGGGAGTATTCTTTTATTGAAAAAAATATCGAAGACGCACACGTTATTGCAAAGCATATAAATTCATCTTTCAAAAACTTTTCACTAAAAGAAAAAAAATGTTGAAATGTTTTTATTTAAAAAAACCAGCACTAGTTATTTTTATGCTGCTGTTTTTTTCGTTTCACTGCTTTAGTGAAGAGTTGTTCCCTTTTGACGAGGAAGAATTTTTGATAAATAGCTTATGGCAAAAATTTGGAAAACTAAAAGATAATGATAAGCCAAAAATTGCATTAGTACTCGGCGGCGGAGGCGTACGTGGGTTTGCACATATAGGTGTATTCAATGTTTTAGACCAAGAGGAAATACCGATTAACCTTGTAATTGGAACAAGCATAGGAGCCATTATAGGAGCTTTCTTTTGTGCAGGTATTCCAATTGAAAGCATAGAAACACTCTCCCAAAAAATTGGAATAACAGACATTGCTTCTTTCAACATATTTTCTACATTTTCTTTTATTTTTAGCAACAAACTTCTCTCAAACGAAAAACTTGAAAAATTTATAAACAATTGCCTAAATAATGCAGATTTTAAAGATTTACAAATACCTTTGATTTGCCTTGCTACAGACCTGCGAACAGGTGAAAAAATAATTTTAAAAGAAGGAAACGTTGCCTTTGCAGCACGAGCAAGTGCCACAATTCCTGGAATTTTTAAACCTGTAGAGTATAGACAGTATTACCTTATCGACGGTGGCGTTAGCGAAAATATCCCAGTAAACACTGCAAAACAAAATTATAATGCTGATATCGTAATTGCAGTTTCTGCTGCTGCAAATATTGTAACACATAACATGTCTAATAGTTTCGAAATTCTTATGCAATCAGTCTATATACAGGGAAAAAGCATCGATTATAACAGCGTGCAGAAAGCTGATTTTCTAATTACACCAGATGTAAGCAATATTCCAATAATGGATTTTGAAAAAGCCAAAAATTTGGATGTCATAGAAAAAGGTTCTTTAGCAGCAAAAAAAGTTTCAAAAAACATAAAAAAGACCATCATAAATAAATGTTGGGAGAAACTATTCCTTGAATAAATTTTTAGTATTTGCGTTCTTAAATGTCACACTTTTTTTAGGGTATGCAATAGGCGAAAACACGAAAAATCACTACTCGTCAAATATTAAAAGCACTGCCTATCTAAATTCTTTGAGTTCAAAAAAAAGAAAAAAAATTGTCCGTGATCTAGATGGCAACGCACAAAAATTATTAGATAATGGAAATTATATAGAAGCTCTGGAAATTTATAAAACTATATTATCTTGCAAAGATTTGCTGAAAAAACAAAAAAGTAAATATTATTGCAAAATCGGGAATATTTATAATTTACAAAACCTTTATGATTTAAGCATCATCAATTACAAAGAAGCCCAATATTTATACCCAAAAAATCTGGAAATAAAAATCAGTATGGCGCAAATTCACTTAAATAATAGTTTATACAGTTTAGCCGAAAAACTCTTTAAAGAAGTATTGGAATCCGACAGCAAAAGCGAAGTGGCACAAATTGGATTGGGTAACATTTACTTCTATCAAAAAAACTACCAAAAAGCAGCTTTTTATTACGAACAAGTTCTGTCAAACGACGATAAATATAGTGTTTTAAAGCTAGCTTTTTGTTACAGACAGCTAAAAAAACCGTCCAAGGCATTAGAAATTTTAAATTGCTTTACAAAAAATAAAAAAGCTACCGAAGAAATAATTTTTCTAGTTGCTATCCTGCTTATGGACCAAGGAGATTTTGCAAAAGCCAAGGAAAAATTTATTAAATATTTAGAACATGGTGGTTCGCATATATTCCAAGTCTACCTTCATCTTGCAAATATTTACGAAGCTGAAAACAATTTGAGCAAAACAAAAGAATTTTTAGAAATGGCAAATTATATAAACCCTAATTACGCCATAACTAATTTGATGCTTGCTAGGGTATTTTACAAGTTAAAAGACATAAATTCATCAAAAAAACATGCGAGATTAGCTGAACAAAAATCAGAAAGTTCTTTCGTAAAAGAACAATCCCAAAAACTAGTATATTTTCTAGATAGAAATAAATTTAAATAGGTAGTATCGCAAAACAAAAAAAGTAAATTTTCCTGCACAACAATATAGCAACTATAGTTGACGGTGTTGAACGGAGAGATAGGGATTTGAACCCTAGTTACCCTTTTGGAGCAAACAGTCTTTCCAGGACTGCGCCTTAAACCACTCGGCCATCTCTCCACCATACTACGTATAACTAAAAGCATAAATTTAACACAATCCATTTCTTTTTTGCTTGCAATAGAAAAGAGTTCATTATAGTGCCGTATATTTATCGTTTACGATTTTTTAAGCTAAATATTTTACAATGGATAACCTGCGGTTACTATACTTTACAAACTGCAAAGAAAGAACTTTTATTCTATAAATCACTAAACTTAAATTGCAAGTAATCACTCTTAACACGCAAACAAACTATGTTTACGTAATTTCAGATTTTATATTTTTAATTCTTTCTTCGCCAAAATATTGATTAACTTTTTTTATTATTTCTTTTTTATGAATTGCGAGTTCACTATTAGCTGGTGAACTTGTCGTCTCAATATATATAACGCCTTTCCTGTAACCGCTTATTTTAAGACCTTCAATTCCAGATTCTTTATCCCAAACATTTCCAAGGACAAACCAAGTATCGTCTATACCAAGCTTATTTTTAAGAACATCCATAATATCAGAACTTTTAACCCACGACATTGTTTACGCTCTCATAGGCATTACTATACAGATATAGCATTTATTTTTTTCAGGGGTAAAAACTATAGGCATTGTGGTGTTTGTAAACTCAAAATAAATAAATTCTTCTCCGCAATTTTGTAAAATTTCTTTTACAAAATCAGGGTTTAGTTTTATCTCAATTGGTGCGTTTTTATATTCAACTTCTATATTTACCTCACCTTCTCCAATACCTGCTGTTTTTGCAGAAATATTTAAATTATTATCTGAAAATGTAAAAACTACCATTGATACTTTATCTACTGTTATCTTTTCTCCGGTTAAAAGAGAAGCTAAACGTACAGCCGCCAAAGTGCTTTCAACATTTAATTTAATTTTAAATTCTGGATCTTTAGGGATTATTTGCTCGTAATTTGGAAAAGCTCCATCTATCAAAGTTGATGTCAATGTTATGTCGCCTATTTCAAAAGCTATATGATTGTCACTCAAACCTATATTTATATTTTCATCTACAGAATCTATAGGAAACAGCCTTATTATTTCATTAACAGCTTTAGTAGGAACTATAAATTTAGATTTCACATTGACACTTGGGATAGATGTCCAAATGTAAGCAAGTCTCCTTGCGTCTGTGGCAGCAATTTCAAATTTTCCATCATCTGAAAAAACAAAACAAACTCCATTTAGTACATATCTTTGGGTATCTTTTGACGTTGAAAATACTGTTTTTTTTAGCATTTTAATAAGAGTGTCTTTGCTTATTGAAAAATTATTTTCTTTAGGAAACGATGGAATCTCTGGATACTCTGTTTTTGAAATTCCAGTAAGGTCAAAATGTGAGTTATGTGATTTAATGTTTATTTTATTGGTTTCATCTGAAGTAATTTCTATTTTTGTACTTTCTTTATTATTTTGAATTTCTTTCACAATGTCGAAAAATCTTTTAGTAGGAATTGTAATGGCTCCTTCCTCAATTATTTCAGCTTTTATATAACATTGGACTGCTGTTTCAAGGTCCGTGGAAGAAAGTTTTATTTTACCACTGTCTTTGTCTGTTGCAAATAAAAAATTAGATAAAACAGGTAAAGCACTCCTCGAAGTTGATGTTACAGATGATACTTTATCTAAACCTTCGCTTAATACTTCTTTTTCACAAATTACTTTCATTTATTATCTCCTTTTAAATATATAAAAACAACATAGTTACTATAGTAACGAGTATACTGCTAGTAAAATTTTTAAATCTAAAAAGTAGTTATTTATAAGTAATAATTTAAACAAGCTTGTAATAATAAGTATACTGATAACTATACAAAGTTATTACAGTTATGAACAAGTTGCAAATAAAAAAGATTTTTACTAGGCTTTTACCGCACTTATACACATAGACACCACATCCATATTTTTAATGTCTAATTCTTAAACAACAACAAAAAGCATAAGACAGCACTCATGCAATCGTAATAAATATCAACGTTTGATTGTATCTTTATTACTTATTAGACCTACCTATTTTTAAGTGATCTTCCAAATTTTCACTAAAAATATTTTTAGTTCTTGATTTATTTGCTCTAAAAAATAAAATTCTTTCATTTTCGTAAGGGAAAAGTGCTGCATACACAGAATAAATCTTTGGTTTACAAATTTGACCTGGTGGCAGACCGTGATATTTGTAAGTGTTATAGTAACTTTCTATCAAAGTATCGCTCGTATTTAGATTTAGTTTATGTTTTACGCCATGTTTTTTACGAATATAGTTTATTGTTGCACAACTTTGAAGTTTCATATTGTTTTTTAACCTATTATGGAAAACTGCACTTACTTTCCTTTTATCTTCAAAACTTGCTCCTTCTAATTCAATTATAGAAGCAAGAATCATAAGTTGCTTATAAGAAAGACCGAGATGTTCAGTTCTTGATATAACAATATCCTTAAGCGTAGTCATGGGAATAAACATATTAGAAAAAGACGAAGATGCAAAGGATAAGGCAAAAAACACAGCAAAAGAAACCTTTATAATTTTAAAAAAAAACGAATCGCTGTTAATTCTGCCGATATTGGCAAAATATCTAAAATTATTTATTGATAAAAATAAAAACAGGGTTTTCTTACAATTTTTTACCAATGTAAACCATTTTAACATTATTCTGTGGGATTTTAACATAGTTTTTGCATCAGTTATGATAGTAAAACATAGGTTAAAAATCAAATTTTATACTGTTTTTAGCAATATTATTTTTGCTATGAAATAATTTAATGCAAGAATATGGTAAGTTACGCTCTATTTTTGCTTTTATGTATATTTGCGGTATTTATTTAAAATTTTGTACAATCTGCGTCTAATAAGTTCTGTAATTTCATCAAAAAGTTAAGAGAAAACAGTAAAATTTAAACAGGAAAACAGGAGTTACTAGATGAGTTTGTCTAAAAAGTGGCGGTTGGTTTACCTGGTATTTTTTTGCTTTTTTTTGTTTTTCAATTGCAGTTACGCAATAGATGTTAGCAATTTTCAAGAGTTACAAGATAATCTGATTGCAAATGATGAAAGATATATAAACGTAACAGCTAATATATTTTTTGATGCAAGAAATACTGACAATGCAATTGTACTTGGGAACATGGTAAAAACAGTTAATGGTGGTGATTACTCACTAACTTTATCATCGTCTAGTAATAGGTCAGTAGTGAGTGCTTCCACTGGTACAAGCAGTTTAGTGTTTAAAAATTTTGTTGGAGTCTTAAATTTTATAGGAAACTGTAGCGAGGTTAATGAAGACGGCGGTTCGATTTACAACGCGTTTGGTTCAACTATAAGCTTTATAGATTCGTCAGTAATTTTTAGAGCAAATGTAGCTAAAAATAGAGGCGGTTCGATTTACAACGAGGGTGAAATAAATTTTGCAGAAAATATTGAACAAAAAATAGAATTCCTTGATAACGTTTCCATTGGTGATGCAAGTTACGGACGCGATATATACAATGTTGGAAAAATAAATTTAGGTGGTATGGGTAGCGTAGTAATCAATGGTGGTATAGCTGGTACAAATGCTGCCATAATCTCAAAAACTGCTACCGGATTATTTGAACTAAAAGGTGATAATCAATATTACGAGGGTTTATTTTTGCAAACATCTGGAACAACAACTGTCACAGGAAATGGTTCTACGTATTTCGGAGGTTATAGTTCTATAACTAACAGCAAATTGAGAATTATTAATGGTGGCGTGATAAATAGCGGGCAATTAAAAGCAGATATTGGTTCTGAAGTAGAAATTGATAACGGAAAAATATTAGGAGGACAAATAGTGGTATCTGGAAACGCTACAATAACTGCAAGAAATTCGGACATAAATATAGAAGATAAAAATTACACAGCGTTTAAAGTTCTGGATGATTCACACATGCTATTGGATACTTTATATTCTTTAAAATTAAGTGGCAATTTTGTTGGGGATAGCAACGGTGGAGCAATTTACTCTAATGCTTTGCTAGATATTTTGAATACAGCCGTAGCTTTTACTATGAATAGTGCAAATAAAGGTGGAGCAATTTATGCCGGAAGCGGTTCGCGTGCTGAAATAAACGTAGACGGAACTGGCAATTTCAGCAGCAATTCGGCATTTGATGGTGGAGCAATTTACCTGGACGGTGGATCATACATATCTATAGTAGGTTCTGGTGATGGTAGGAGTGTTACAGAGTTTAGAGATAATAAGGCCAAAAAAAATGATTACACATATGGTGACGGCGGTGCAATTTATGCAGCAAGCGGAAGTTCTGTAACAATTTTGGCAGACGCTGGCATAATAATATTTAAGGGAAATACCGCCAACAAAGGTGGGGCAATTTATGCGGACAATGGAAGCACTGTGTGCCTCTCAGCATATGGTGGCAATGTAATGTTCGAAGGCAATAAAGCGCTAAACGGAAATGTAGAAGCAAATGCAGATAATGATGTTTATTTAAGTGAAAATGCACGATTAAATTTAGAAGCAAATAGCGGTAGAAATATATTGTTTTATGGAGGAATTGCAGGAAAAGGTGATTGTCTAGATGTTTCGGGTGCAGGTATAAATAAACTTGGGGCAGGAATGTCAAGAATCTACGGAGATTTAAAATTTGGTGGCAATTTAAATATAAAAGAAGGAATTTTTGAATATTTTGGCAATAATATGAGCATAAGAAACGTAGATGTTGCGACTGGGTCGTCATTTGTTGTAGCAGGTGCTAAAATATCAAATGATTCTATTTCTAACACGGGGACTAATAAATATGCAGCAAACAGTGTAAACAATTACGGAATTTTCAATATGCAAAATAACGAAGTAGATGTTTTTGAGGTAAATTCAGAATTTACAAACGATGGCGGTGATATAAAAATAGAAATATTTCCTGAAAAAAATGGCAACGATGGAATTTCAGACAAGATAAATGCAAATAAGGTGTCAATTAATGGTGGAAAATTAATGATACGCCCAGCGGTAGGTCGTTATTCCACATTAGATGCTTCTACAGGAATTTTTTATTCGCTTTTGGTGTCAAATAGCAATATTGCAGATTTTGAAAATTTTGGCTTTGACAGTATAGAGTTTGATATAGAATATTTAAAGGTTGATATTTATGATTATTCGTTGTACTTAAATGATGAAAAAACTATTTTAAAGTTAAGCGTCGATGCTTTTGTGCAAAGCAATTTTAAAGAGTACGCGATAAGCTATAACCAGCAACAAGCAGCAGCAGCTTTAGACGATATTTCTACATATTATGCACCTATTGAAAGGTTAATAAAAGAGACGATTAGTGAAGCAAAAAAGCAAAATAGTGTTGCAATATTGAGGAAGTTACCTGAGCAACTGTCAGGATACTTTTTAGCTAATTTGGTTCGAAGTGCTGTTAGTGATAATTTAGAGAAAGAAATTTACAATAAAGTGAGATTGAACAAACATAACGATAATAAAAGAAATGCAATTTGGGTGCAGACAGTTAGTGGGCAGAGTGGGTTTAAAAGAGATGACAATTCGCCTCATCCGTATAGGGACACTAGTTACGGAGCAACTTTTGGCTTTAATAATTGGACTTCTGAAAATGCGAATATGGGAATATTTGGAAAGTATCAGAAAAACGATATTTATCAAAGTTTACACAATGCCCATATTGACAACATCGGCGGTGGTCTTTACGGTGGCTTTCTGTTATGCGACATTGTGGAAATTAAAGCTATGCTAAGCGGGATACACAGCAATATACAAGCTGAGAGATTTGTGGATTATGAGAGTCAATTTATAGAAGGCAATAAAGCAAGTTCTGGTTTCTCTAGTCTTTCTTTAAGTAGTGATATTGAAATTTCACTGAAGCGAATTGGAGTTACGGATATGCTGTTTAGACCTTACGTTGGCATGCAAATGCACCATATGAACTATGGAAAAATACTAGAAAGTGGGGCATATCCTCTAGTGTTGGAAGCGGTTGACGGTTCTTATAGCCGCGAGGTTCTAAGAATTGGTGCTGAGTTACGATACGGAGATGAAAATAAGAACAATAAATTTGTTTGGTATGGAGCTGTTGAATTGAAATATATATTGGTTGGAACTTTACCGTCTATAGACGTAAAAGCTGTAGGTTCAAATGCAGAATATAAAAGCGTTGGGTTTGAAGAAAATAAAATTGTTCCAGGATTAGGTTTTGGAATTGAATTTGATGTATATAGAAGCCTAAGACTTAACGCTGCTTTGAATTATTACGGTGGACAGGGTTATGAAAGCTATAAAGCAAATATTGGCATAAAATATGATTTTGGAAACTTTCGGCGCCGTCATGGGACAGAAACAGTTGCTTGATGTTAAAAGCAAAATTTTGTTACGTAGAACAATATTAATCAGTGCAGTTCCCTAATTAACCACAAGTAACGGTTTGCTAAATAAACAGACCTATCCAAATTATCACATAGAAATTATCAAAACACTAAATTTTTCACTGGTATTACGAGATGTCTTTTGTCAAATTTTTTTCAACTCTAAAAGTTCACTGCTTTTTTCATTTTTTAAATCTATTGAAATTTTATCTCCTTCTTTAAATTCTCCTGAAATCAATTTTGTTGATAGCGGGTTTAGTAAAAATGTTTGAACAGCTCTTTTTAAGGGTCTTGCTCCAAAAACTTGGCTATAGCCTTTTGAAGCAATAAAGCTTTTGGCTTTTTCGCTAAGTTCTACACTAATTTTTTTTTGTGCAAGTCTTTGCTCAAAAGACTTTAACTGAATATTTATGATTTTATTTATATCTTCTTCGTCAAGTTTGTTGAAAATTATTGTTTCGTCTATTCTGTTTATAAATTCAGGTTTGAAATAGTTATTAAGCTCATGTAGAACTTTTTTTTGCATTTCATCATAATTTTGTTCTTCTTGAATGTATTGAGATCCTATATTTGAAGTCATTATTATGACTGTATTTTTAAAATCTACAGTTCTACCCTGTCCATCGGTAAGACGACCGTCATCAAAAAGTTGAAGCATTATGTTAAAAACTTCTATGTGTGCTTTTTCAATTTCATCAAATAAAATCACACTATAAGGTCTTCTACGCACAGCTTCCGTAAGTTGTCCACCTTCTTCAAATCCAATATAACCCGGTGGTGCTCCGATAAGACGTGAAACGCTATGTTTTTCCATATATTCAGACATATCTATTCGGACAATATTTTTTTCATCACTAAATAAAAGCTCTGCAAGTGCTTTTGCCAGCTCTGTTTTTCCAACGCCTGTAGGTCCTAAAAACAAAAATGATCCTATCGGTTTGTTTTGGTCGGAAAGTCCGGATCGTGAGCGTCGTACAGCATTTGAAATTGCACAAATAGCTTTATCTTGTCCGACAACTCTATTGTGAAGTTGTTTTTCCATTTTGAGAAGTTTTTGCATTTCGCCTTCCATCATACGCGTCACTGGAATTCCTGTCCATTTGCTTACAATTTCGGCAATGTCGTCATCATCAACTTCTTCTTTTAAAAATTTTTGCTCATTTTGAAGTTTCAAAAGTTTTTTGTTTTCTTCATTAAGTGAGGCTTGGATTTGGGGAATTTTACCATACCGTATTTCCGAAACTGCTCCTAAATCTCCATTTCGTTCTAAAGTTTGCTCTTTAATTTTTGCATTTTCAAGTTCTAATTTTAAACGCCTTATTTGCGAAATAACTTCTTTTTCTTTTTGCCATTGAATCTTCATCCCTGCAGTTTCTTGCTTCAATTTTTCTATTTCTTTTTCTATGTTTGAAAGTCGTTCTTTTGAGGTTGCATCAGTTTCCTTTTTTACAGCTTGTCTTTCAATTTCAAGCTGTCTTAATTTACGTTCTATTGTGTCAAGCTCAGATGGCATAGAGTCCATTTCTATTCTCAATTTGCTTGCCGATTCGTCTATTAAATCTATAGCTTTGTCTGGCAAGTATCTGTCAGTTATGTATCTTGCACTAAGTGTTGCGGCTGCGACTAAAGCTGAATCTTTTATTTTAACCCCATGATGAATCTCGTACCGTTCTTTTAGCCCTCTCAAAATTGCTATAGTGTCTTCTACTGACGGTTCCACAGCAAAAACCGGCTGGAAACGCCTTTCTAAAGCCGAATCTTTTTCTATATATTTTCTATATTCATTAAGGGTTGTTGCCCCTACAAGTTTTAACTCTCCACGTGCAAGCATAGGTTTTAGCATATTAGCTGCATCAACAGCACCTTCGGAAGAACCCGCTCCAACTATTGTGTGCAGCTCATCTACAAAAAGAATTATATTGCCTTGAGCATTTTGAATTTCTTTGAGAACGGCTTTAAGCCTATCTTCAAATTCGCCTCTGTATTTTGCGCCAGCTATTAAAGCTCCTAGATCTAGTGCGATAACTTTTCTATCTTTTAAACTTTCTGGTACATCTCCAAAAACAATTCGTTGTGCTAAGCCTTCAACAATAGCAGTTTTCCCAACACCAGGTTCACCGATAATCACTGGGTTATTTTTTGTTCTTCTTGAAAGAACTTGCGCACAGCGGCGTATTTCCTCATCTCTACCGATCACAGGGTCAAGCTTTCCCAGTTTTGCCAAAGATGTCAAGTCTTTCCCATACTTTTCTAAAGCCTGATATTTATCTTCAGGATTTTGGTCTGTTACTCTTTGCCCACCTCTTATAATTGCGAGAGAATTTAAAATGCTTTCTTTTGACAGATTATATTTCTTCAATATTTTTGAGGCGCCGCAAGAATTCTCTTCAGACATTGCCATAAGAATATGTTCTGTTGAGACAAATTCGTCTTTTAATTCTTTTGATGCTTTTTCAGAGTTGGTCAAAATTTTATTAAGTTCTTGAGAATAAAAAAGATTTCCGCCTGAAACTTTCGGTCTTTTTTCAATTACCTGCATTAAATCTTTTAAAATGTTTTCAAGATTCATGTTTTCTTGTCCGGCAGCTGCGGAATTTTTTATTATTGCGACAACAGTTCCGTTTTTTTGTTTCACTAACGAGCATAAAAGGTGTTCGGAAATTATCTCCTGATTTCCATGTTCTTCGGCAATGGTTTGTGTATCTGCCAAAGCTTCTTGGGCTTTAATTGTCCATTTTGAGAGGTTCATTTTATCCTCCTTTAAATTTTTAGTTATGCCCCGGATTATACAAAATGTAAAAAATGAGAACACAATTGCATTATAAATGCTTGACAAATAATTATAAATGCGTATAATTATGGCTATTATGTCAAGACCTTCTAAAAATATAGACAATAAATTGCTTGGACTAGGGAAAAAATGGATGGAAACCAGAGGTCTCTCTTCTTTGAACGTTCGTTCTATTTGCAAGTCCGCTAATGTTAATTTAGGAATGTTTGTTTATTATTTTAAAAGCAAGAAAAATTTTCTAAGGATTATTGTAAAGAATTTTTTTGACGATATTGAAAAAGAGTGGGTAGACTTGGTTGTAGATATATCAGATCCTTTGGAAAAGTTGAAAAAAGCTATTTTGCAGCAGTGTAATTGTATAAAACGGAAGCGAAAAACCATAGAATCGATTTTCAAAGGCATTAATATCACAGATGATTTTTATAGAAAAATATTCCATCAGTTCCAAGAAAAGCATTACAAATTTTATTCGCACTTAATAGAAGCCTGCATCGAAAAAAATTGTTTCAGTAAAGAAATAGAAAAAGCCGAATTGTTTGCAATAATAGTTGGTAGTGTTTCTTTATATGCAAAAACGATGATTTTAGAAAAACCCAAAGCACGAGAAAACTATGAAATTAGATTGAACAAATTATTTGATGTTATTGTAGGAAAAATTGTAGGCAAAGGAGGAGAGCAAGAATGAAATCATTGAGGCTGTTTGCACTGGTTGCGTTTATGCACACGATGAGTTTTGCATCGGTTTTTGGCGAGGTTTTGACAATAAAAAGCTACTTAAAGCTTCTTGAAGAACATAACCCTGAATTGAAATCCATTCAGTCAAATATTGACGCTGTGGAGGGAAAGCTTGCAGAAATAGAAAGAGTTTATTCGTATTACTTAAATGCTGACACAAGTTTTTCAGATAATTCTGCCAGTGGTTTGCAAGAAACTGTTTATAATTTAGGTTTAAACAAGCAATTTGCAACCGGAACTCAGGTAACATTAGGTTTTGCCGCAAAAAGTGGCAACTATAAGACTTCTTATGTAAACCAAGCAGATTATTCGCTGTCAGTTTTTACTCCAACCTTACAGCTACAACAATCTTTATTTAAAAATTTAAATGGAGCAATGACAAAAGCTTCCATAGAAAAAGCAAAAGCCGAAGCAAAATCAACTTTGCATTCTCTAAAATACCAAAAGCAATATTTGTTATTTCAGGCGAAAAACGCCTATTGGAATTTGTCCTACAGAAGACGGCTTATAGATTTTAGAAAAACTTCTTTAGAAAGAGCTAGAAAGATATTGGATTGGAACGCAAAGCGTTATAAATTAGATTTAGCTGAGAAAACCGACCTTCTGCAATCACAAGCTGCTGTAAAGATGGGCGAATTGAATTTAAAGCTCGCTTATGAAGATGAGATCAAAGCTGATAGATTGTTTAATCAATTTTTAAATGTAACTTTGCAATCGGATAAAAAATTCGATGTCATTAAATTTAATGATGTTGAGAAAACGCTGTTTAATAAAATAGAAATTAAAGATGTAGGAATTAGACTTGATATTCTTGCATCCTTAGAAAAAATCCATAGTGCGGAGTTTGAACGGCTTTATCACAAAAAAAATTCTGGAGCAGATTTAGTTTTAGTTGGAGAATTTGATATTTACAATGTAAATCAAAAAGTCAAAAATTTTACTGACCAACAAAGCGACGGTTCAGGTTATTCTGTAGGTTTTCAGTGGTCTGTTCCTCTTGATTTCAAAATAAGAGAAATTGCTGATGCTGGCTACTTACATGCGGTGGAAGCTGCCCAACAAGATGCAAAAGCTATAGCTCTTTTAGCTAAAAATGAGTGGCTTGAGCTTGTGGATAATTGGAACAATGCAAAAAAGAGGCTTTCTTTAGTGGCAGAAATAGAAGAGATACAAAGGACCAGAAACGAGGAAGATAAAAATTTATTGAGACGCGGTAGGAGTACAACATATCTTGTTTTGCAAGGCGAGCAGGATCTAGACAATGCGACTCTAAATGTTTTAACTGTAGTTTTAGAACTTATGACTTTACGCGAGCAAGCCGAAACTCTTTACAATAACCCTGAATCTGGGAATGTTGAAAATCTTACACAATAATATTTTAGCAAGATGGGGAAAATAAAAAATTTCGTTCCCAGCATTTTGAATAAAAATTAAAAATATCCGTCAAAAACAAAATCTAATAGCCACATTCTTTTGCAATTATTTGGAGGAAAAAATGAACCTAGCTAAATTAGCTATCAAGCGTCCAACTTTTATTGTAGCAATACTTTTTATCGTTTTAATACTAGGCTTTATGTCTTATAAGACTATGAGCGTGCGCATGTTTCCCGATATAGAATTTCCTTATGTTTTGGTGATAACGCAATATCCCGGTGCAGGCCCTGAAGAAATAGAACAACTTGTGTCAAAGCCGCTTGAAGACGCAATAAGTGGCGTGTCTGCTTTAAAACATATAAACTCTGTAAGCCAAGATAATTATTCTATTGTATATGGAGAATTTGAGCTTTCGAAAGATCCTGATATTGCTTTGCAAGAAGTAAAAGACAAAGTCAGCCAGGCGCGTTGGGATTTACCCGATGATATTGAAGAACCGGTTATTCAAAAGCTTGATCCTGACGATATGCCAATAGTAACTTTAAGTTTGAGAGCGATGATGTCTTCAAAAGACCTTTATGATTTTGCTGACGATGTTATATCAAAAGAATTTTCGCGTGTTAGTGGAGTTTCAAAAGTTGAAGTTCTTGGAGGTTCAAAAAGAGAAATACACGTTAATGTTGATAAAAATAAACTAAAAGAATATGAGCTTACGCTTGGAGCAGTTTCAACAAGAATTTCTGCAAATAGTATGAATATTCCAGCTGGGAAAATAGAAAAAGGAACTATGGACCTAGCTTTTAGAACTATTGGTGAATTTAGAACGATAAACCAAATAAGCAATGTTGTTGTAAGTTTTTTGGGAAACGATATTCCTGTGATAGTTAAAGATATAGGCGAAGTTGAAGATGGACTAGAGCAGGAAACTTCGCGAGCAAGAGTGAGCGTAAGAGAAAATGGACAAATCAAATCTGAAACTTCAATGTTGATTGAAATTTATAAGCAATCCAAATCAAACGATGTTCAAATATCTGATGGAATTCAAAAAAGACTTAAGGAAGTAAATAAAAAATTTGAAAATACAGATGGTCAACCTACTTTATCGTTGGTTTCTGATAACGCACGTGGTGTAAGGTTAAACCTTGAAGATGTGGAGCGTACAATTATTGAGGGAATTTTTCTTGCCATAATAATTGTGTATTTTTTCCTTGGAAGTTGGCGTTCCACTTTTATTACTTCTCTTGCAATTCCAAATAGCTTAATAGGTTCTTTTGTTTTCATGCATTTTGCCGGGTTTAGTTTAAACGTTATGTCTTTAATGGCTTTATCGCTTTCTGTTGGTCTTTTAATTGATGATGCTATTGTTGTGCGAGAAAATATTTTCAGACATTATGAAGAAGGTTCTTCGCCGATAAAGTCTGCTATAACCGGAACTAATGAAGTTTCTATGGCAGTAATTGCGACGACAAGTGCAGTAATTGCTGTTTTTGCTCCGGTTGCTTTTTTGAGCGGAATAATGGGTCAATTTTTTAGGGAATTTGGGCTTACCGTTGTTTTTGCCATGATAATTTCTGTTTTTGACGCGTTGACAATTGCACCAATGCTTTCGGCGTATATAATCAAAGAACATATCGACGACGAAAAGCCATCGCCTAAAATTGTTCGAGCTATAGTTAGTATTTTTCATTTTTTGACGTTGGTCTGGTTTGAAAAAGTTTACTCGGCAGCTGAGAAACTTTACGTGAAAATTATTGCTTTTGTTGTACGCCATAAAATTTTTACCATATTAATTTCCATTGCATTTTTTGCATTCTCGTTGTTTATCGCATCAAAATTGAAAGTTACTTTTGCGCCAAATTCAGAGTGGGGAGAATTTAATATAAAACTTGAAGCACAACCTGGGACATCTTTAGACCAAATGGACGAATATGTTAAATCTGTTGAAAAAATAATAATGGCTAATCCTAATTCTGAGACAACAGTTAGCACTATAGGAACAATCACCGGTCAAACTCATCAAGCCACAATTTTTGTACGAATGATACCATCAAAGGAAAGAAAAATATCCACTACCGACATGAAAGAATTATTACGTAAAGAAATTAGAAAAAATATTGGTGAAGAGACTTTAGAAATATCAGTGGTTAATAATGGCGGTATGGGTAGTGGCGAGAGCGAATTTATATTAGAACTTTTTGGCGAAGATGAAGAGGTGCTTGCGCAAGCAGCGAAAGTGTTAATGGAAAAGTGCAAAAATGTTGAAGGTCTTACCGATATCAAATCAAATTACAAATCTGGAAAACCCGAATTGCAAATACAAATGGATATGAAAAAAATGGAAGAATTGGGAGTAAATTCTGTGACAGCTGGAAATGAGGTAAGGGCAATGATAGATGGTGCATTATCAGGAAAGTTTAGAGAGCATGGGTTAGAGTATGATATACGCGTTCAGCTTCAAGAAGATCAAAAAAATATCATGGATGCTTTCAACTCTACTTATGTAAATAATGTTAATGGTAAACTTGTGAAGCTTTCAAACGTGGCTTTTCCTATAAAAGCTGAAGGTCCTTCTGAGATCAACAGAAAAGACCGTTCTGTTTACGTAACTGTTGAGGGAAATCTTGCAAAAGGAGGTGCGATAGGCAATATTCAAAAAGATGTGTATAAGATATTTTACAGTGAAAAAAATAAACCGGAAAATGTTGAAGCTTGGAAAAATATAGAAATTAGACCATCTGGAAACGCTGAAGAAATGGGAACAATGATGACAAGTATTGCCATTGCTGCTTTGTTATCGGTTGTTTTTATGTTTTTGATTTTGGCAAGTTTGTATGAATCTATAATGACTCCTATTACAATTATGAGTGCTTTGCCTCTTGCAATTATTGGTGGTTTTGTAGCTTTATTTTTAACGAAACAACCAATAGATATGTTTACACTGATAGGCATGATAATGCTTTTAGGAATAGTCGCGAAAAATTCAATCTTGCTTGTGGATTATATTCAACAAAAAATAAAAGCAGGTCTTAGTATAGATGAAGCCGTAATTGTTGCTGGAAAAACTAGGTTGCGACCAATTCTTATGACGACATTCGCAATTATTGCGGGTATGATACCGACAGCACTTGGTCTTTCTGAAATTGGAAATTTCAGGAAAGGTATGGGTATAGTAGTAATCGGTGGTGTTATAAGTTCAACATTACTCACACTTTTGATAGTTCCTGCGATTTTTGAATACATAGACAAATTAAGAAGATTTTTAAGGAAAATTGTAGGTCGTCCTGAAAATAGGCTTATAGATATGACTGATGTGCAGCTTATAGAAAAAGGTTTTATTGAGAAGTGAAAATAGAAAAACCTGAGCTTTTGCTACCCGCTGGTTCATTGTCAAAATTTCAAACAGCTTTTCTTTACGGAGCCGATGCTGTTTATTGTGGATTTGCGCAAATGTCTTTACGTGCAAAATCAACTTTCCGCACAGACGAGATGAAAACCGCAATAGAATTTGCACATTCTATAGGCAAAAAGGTTTATTTGGCTATAAATTTATTTTCTCACAACAAAGATGTAACGCATCTTAAAGAAGTTATCCAAACTGCAAAAATTTTAAATCCTGATGGGTTGATAATTTCTGACCCCGGTATATTTCAATTTGTTAAAGAAAACATTCCTCAAATGACTATTCACATTTCTACGCAAGCAAATATTTGTTCTTGGCTTACAGTTGATTTTTGGAAAAAGCTGGGTGCTAATTTATGTGTTTTGGGACGGGAAGTGAGTTTTCAAGAGGCCAAAGAAATTAGACATAAATGCAAAGGTATAAAGCTTGAAATTTTTATTCATGGTGCAATGTGCATAAGCTATTCTGGTAGATGTTTACTTTCAGCTTTTATGTCGTCGAGAAGTGCAAACCGAGGCAGTTGTGCTCATTCTTGCAGGTGGAAATATAAAAGTAAACTATTGATTGAAGAAGAAATGAGACCGGGACAATATTTAGAAATTGAAGAAGACGATTTAGGCTCCTACATTTTAAATTCAAAAGATTTGTGTCTTATGCCTAAACTCAATAAAATTTTAGAAACGGGTTTTAATTCTTTAAAAATAGAAGGCAGAAATAAAAGCGAATATTATGTTGCTCAAACAGCAAGAGTATATAGAAAAGCAATTGATGATTACTTTGAAAATCCGTATGAATGGTCTTGTGAAAAATATGTGGATGAATTAAATACTCTTCAAAACAGAGGGTACACAATGGGTTTTTTTGACGGAATACCAGATGACAAAGCACAAGATTACAGAGATACTTTAAGCAAAAGCGAATACAGAAATGCAGGTGTTGTAAAAGAAAATTGCGATGGAAAGCTTGTAATAGAATTGCGACATAAACTAAAAGAAGGCGACGAAATAGAAATTCTATCGCCTTTTCAGTTTGAGCCTATTAAAATCAAATTAAATGCAATTTACAATAAAGACAATAATAAAATTATAGAAGAACTTTCACCTGGAAAAACAAATCAATCAGTGAAAATTCCCATACCTAAAACTCAAAGAAATCTGTTTCCCCCAAATACTGTTTTAAGGATAAAGGTAAGCTAATCATCGGCTTTTAAAAAATCTTAAAGCATTGATAGCAGGTTCTATGAGTGATTTTGTTTGGTCATATTAAAAAATTTCGTAGCTAAAAAATTATCTTTTACTATCTGCTGCTTTAGTGACTTTATATCTTTAAATTTTTTTTCATCTCTGATTTTTTTTAGCAATGTAATCTTGGTTTTTGATTTTTTCCAAGTTTTATCAAAGTTTAATATATGAGTTTCTGGAATAATTTTTGTTCCCCTGTTAAAGGTTATACGCGAACCGATATTAGTAATTGATGGATAAATTTTTTCGCCTTGTGATATGAGTGTTATAAAAACTCCACATGGAATGATTTTGTCTTTATCTGTTTTTAAATTTATTGTAGGAAAACCTATTTTTTTGCCTAATCCTTTTTCTCTAAAAGGTATTCCTTCAAAAGAATAATTTCTACCAAGCGTTTTGGCTGCGATGCTTATTTGTCCCGATGAGAGTAAATCTCTTACATTTGATGAGGATATTTGTTTTTTGCAGTACATTAAAGGTTTTACAACACTTATCTCTATGTTATTTTTTTTAGATATTTTTTTTAGCCAGCAAACATTACCTTTTCTGCCCTTTCCAAATGCAAAATTATTGCCACAAACAACATGAGAGACATTAAAAATTTTCACTAAGAATTCATCAAAAAATTTACCACATGAAAAAGAAAAAATATCGGAGGTAACTTTCAATACTGCAATTTCATCAAAACTGTGGGTTTTTAAAATTTCAAGTTTTTCATCAATGGTTGTGATTAAACCGATGGATTTTTTAAATGGTTTTTCAAGAGTTATCAAAACACTTTTTAACTTATGCTTTTGAGCTATTGATAAGGTTTTATTTATAAGAACCTGATGACCTCTATGCACACCGTCAAAAGTGCCTATTGTTACAACTGATTTTTCCATTGTTGCCACCGGTGACTAATACTCCAAAGATTCAAAAAGTTTCCTAAATCTTTCTGTCTCACTTTCTAAATGTTCTAATGCAAAGGCAAAATCCATCCATAATTTCTCAATTTCTGACTCTAATACTTTGTTTTCTTTAGCTACCGTTTGTAAAATTTTTACATCACTTGTAACAGAAGCTAAAGCAAGTTTTTCGTTATTTAAATTAACTACTATTTCTTTTTTTGCTATTTCAGTTTCAAGCTTTTTAACTTTCTCATCCAATGGTTTTAAGGTTTTAGATTTCTCTTGAATAAGTTGGGCACGGAGTTTTTTAATTTCGTTTTTATTTTTGGAATTGCTTTCTTTATTAAAGCTTTTTGATTCTGCTTTAAAATTTTCATCTTCCCAACCACGTTTATTTAGAAAGTCCTGATAAGTTCCGTCAAAGAAAATAACTTCATTCCTGTCAAAAATAATAAGTTTTGTAGCTACGTTACGTAAGATTTCTTCATTATGAGTTACCATAATTACAGAGCCTTGGAATCTATCAATAGCGTCTATTAAGCCTTCGCAAGATTCCATATCAAGGTGATTTGTCGGTTCATCTAGAAGTAATAAGTGACAAGGTGTTGCTAAAATTTTTCCCAACAAAACTCTTGCTTTTTCGCCTCCACTTAAGATATCTATTTTTTTTAAAGCGTCGTCGCCGCTAAACATAACGGCACCGGCGATATTGCGAGCTTTTTGAGGAAGAATTTTGTTTGAGCAGTTCAGGATTTCATCATAAACAGTTTTTAAAGGGTTTAAATTTGCAGCATCTGATTGCACAAAATAAGAAATTTTTAAATCTGGATGCGTCTTTATTGACCCGTCATTAGGCTGCAAACGACCGGCGATGAGTTTTAAAAGTGTAGATTTTCCCTTGCCGTTTTTTCCTATGACGCAAATTCTTTCTTTTTTTAAAACTTCAAAGCTTAAATTTTTTATTAAAAGCTTTTTTTCAAAAGCTTCTTCCTGTTCTTCTGACTGGCTTTTAATATTGTTATCTGAATTTTCCTCGCTACTGTATCTAAAACTTAGATTATGCACGCCAAGCATTTTGGCTGCATTAAATTCAATGCTCGAAAAAGAAAAATCCAAGTCTTCAATTTCTGTCAATTCTGCAAGTGTTTCTTGTTTTTCCAAACTTTTAATTCTAGATTGTACCATTCCAGCAAGGCGAGCTTTTGCCCTAAAACGTCTTATAAAAAGCTCCGTTTGTTTCTTCTTTTTTTCTATATTGCGGCGAGTTTTTTCATAAATTTCTTCTTCTTTTTCTATTTGTTCGTAAAGTTTTTGCGTTGTTCCTTCAATTTTTCTGGCTTTAGTTCTGTGTATTACGGTGCAATGAGTTATGACGCTATCCATAAAACTTCTGTCATGAGTTATTAAAATCAACTCGCTTTTCCAAGAACGCAGAAACCCACTAAGCCATCTTATCGCGACAATATCAAGATAGTTGTTCGGTTCGTCTAGCATCAACATATTTGCGTCTGAAAGTAAAACTTTAGCGAGGTTTATCCGTATTTTATAACCGCCGGAAAAAAGATTTGGGTTTTTCAACATATCAAGCCGGGAAAAGCCAAGCCCGGAAAGAATTTTTTCAGCTTTCCATTTGCCGTCTTTTTCAACTTCGGTTAAAGCAAGACAAGCTTCCTCAACGGCAGTGTTTTTTGTAAAATTGATATGTTGTTCAAGGTAACCGATTTTGTAATTTTTAGGTATGCTTATTAGACCAGAATCGTATTCCATTTTTCCTAAAATCATCTTAAAAAGAGAAGTTTTGCCATGACCATTTCTACCAACAAGCCCGACTTTTTCTTTTTCATTTATACTCAAATTTAGGTTATCAAACAAAGTTCTAGAACCAAAGCATTTGTCTAAATCTGTAATTTTAATCATAAAATTGCCATAAGTTATTGTTTAATAAAAAATTTTGTAATTCCGAGTCTCAAAAAGTCACTGTAAGTTGCAAAAAGAAAAATCAATATCACAAAAATTAAGCCTATAGTATTGTATATTTGTATAATTTTTAGCTTTATTTTTTTTCTAATAATTCCCTCTATTGCAAACAAAACTATCATGCCACCGTCAACCATTGGAATAGGGAATAAATTAAACAATCCTAAAGCAACAGAAATTATGGCAAGGAGCCTTAAATAGTCTTGCATTCCAGATTTTGCGGCTTTCGCCATAACTTGCATAACACCTATAGGACCAGCTATATCTGGTTTTTCCATAGAAATAATTTTACTTGCAAGATAATCTATTGTCATAAATGTTTGATTGATTGAAACTTTTGCACCTGCATATATTGAATTAAAAAAATTTGATGGAGTGTTTGTAAAAATAGGATTAATTCCTAAAGCCCCGCTTTTTGTGACTGGGTTTTGACCAACTGTTATGTTTTGCTCAAAAGTGTAAGTACCTCTTTCTATAACAAAAGTTGCTTCTCTATTAGCTTTATCTTTTAAATTATTTGCCAAATCGTCCCAAGAATTTATTTTAATACCGTCAATGTAATTGATTTTATCTCCAGCTTGTAACTTTGCAAGTGCTGCCGGATAATTTTCTAATAAAGAACCTATTTTTGGTTCTTTTGATATTTCTGAAATTCCCCATATATTAAATGAAAATGCAAAAATTATAATAGCTAAAATATAATTTGCAAAAGGTCCTGCAAAAGATACCCATATTTTTTTAAACCATGGAAGCGATAGATACTCGCCTTTTTCTCCTTTTAAGTTGTCCGGATTGTCGCCCGACATTGACACCAACCCTCCAAAAGGAATAAGCTTTATGCAATATTTTGTTTCTTTGTAATTGTACTTTATGATATCTGGTCCAAACCCAAAGGCAAAAGTACGAACGTGTACTTTGCACATTTTTGCAGCAAAAAAATGACCAAGTTCGTGAATAAAAACCAAAAACCCAAAACCTATGATAATTCCAAGTATTTGAACGATAATGCTCATTTAAAACTCCTTTTATGCCAGGTTTTTATTGTTGATGGCAATAGCATTTTGCTTATCTTACCGAATAGATTACCCACTATTTTATCAATCTTTTTTTTATCATATTTTCTGTTATAGCTCGGCTTCTTTTTATCGTTTCTTTGGCTTTGTTGAATAGTTTTTCATAACTTATATCTATACCGGCAACTTTTTCTTTTATGGCTTTTATGCCTACAGCAGCAGCGATTTTTGGAAAAATTTCCCATTCGTTCATTGCTGGTAAAATTTTATCGGGTTTTATTTTACTGCTTGAAATGCAAGCAGCTAGCTCTTTGGCAGCTGTAATGCACATGTCGTTTGTAATTGAGTTTGCACAAACGTCCAAAACGCCTCTAAAAAGACCTGGAAAACCTAAAGAATTATTAACTTGATTAGGAAAATCGCTTCTGCCAGTAGCTACAATTGCTGCTCCTGCGGATTTTGCGACCCAAGGGTAAATTTCAGGAATTGGATTTGCACAAGCAAAAATTATTGCATTTTTTGCCATACTTTTGATCCATTCTTTTTTTATTACATCAGGTCCTGGCGCTGACAATGCAATAACGGCGTCGGCGTTCTCCATCGCTTCTTCTATTGTGCCGTTGATATTTTCACTGTTTGTTTCAAGACATAAACGCCATAGTTCTTTTTGATCTTTGAGGTCTTTTCTCGATTTACTTAAAGTCCCTTTGATATCAGCTATTATTAAATTTTTAGGATTTGCCCCATATTGAATTAGAAAATCTGCGGTTCTGACATTTGCAGCACCTGCTCCTATCATTGCTATTTTTACTTTATCTATTTTTTTGCCGACCACTTTTAAAGCGTTTATAAACCCTGCAAGAATTACAAGGGCAGTTCCTTGTTGATCATCATGCCATACGGGTATCGTGCATTCTTTTTTTAAAGTATTTAAAATATTGAAACATTTTGGAGAAGAAATATCTTCAAGATTTACGCCGCCAAAGGAAGGTTGTAAAATTTTAACAGTCTGAATTATTTCTTTTTCACTTTTAGTATCAAGGCACAAGGGGTAAGCATCTACGCCGCCAAGGTATTTATACAATAAAGCTTTGCCTTCCATAACAGGAAGACTTGCACCTGCTCCTATATCTCCAAGTCCTAAAACACGCGTACCGTCGCTTATCACAGCAACACTGTTACCTTTATTTGTATACTGATAAATAAGTTCTGGGTTTTTATGAATATCTAAACAAACGGCTGCTACGCCAGGACTGTACCATATTGAAAAATCATCAAAACTTTTTATTTTACATTTGGGAACAACTTCAATCTTTCCTTTGTAAAAAGGATGTAATTTTCTTGCAAGGACGGCCGGTTTTTGAATAGACTTCAAAAGTTTTTGCAGGGTGTTTTTTTTATTTGATTTATTGGATTTGCTATGCAACTTTTCATTTTTAAAGGACATTTAATATACTCAAAAGATTTTTTCTCCAGTTTTGCTATCGAACAAATGAGATTTGGAAATGTCAAAAATTAACTCTATCACTTGGCCTGTCTTGGCTTGATTATGTGAATTTACTCTTGCGACAACTTCGTTCTTGCCTGTATTTAGATGTAAGTATTTTTCGCTTCCTAAAGGCTCTACAACCTCAACAGCCGCGTTAAAAGAAGCCATATCTGCAGTATTTCTATTTCCATCGTAAAATAATTTATCATAGATATCTTCTGATCGCATACCTAAAGTTGCTTTTTTGTCAATGTAGGGTGCAACGGTTCTTTCAAATTTTTCAGGTAAAGCAAATTCAAAGGCACCTTCGTTTAGAAAAATAGCAGAACTTCTCTTTATAACTTCAACCTCAAAGAAATTCATCGAAGGACTACCTATAAATTCAGCAACGAACTTATTTGCTGGTTCATCGTAAAGCTCTATAGGTTCACCTATGTGTTGAATTATACCCTCTTTCATAACACAAATTTTATCTCCCATTGTCATTGCTTCGGTTTGATCATGGGTAACATAAACCATTGTCGTCTGGAGTTTTTCATGCATTCTTTTTAATTCGGCTCTCATTTGTCCTCTGAGCTTGGCATCGAGATTAGAAAGCGGTTCGTCAAATAAAAAAACTTTAGGTTTTCTAACTATTGCTCTTCCAACTGCCACTCTTTGCCTTTGTCCACCACTTAGTTGTTTAGGTTGTCTATCAAGAAGATGTGAAATTCCTAAAACATCAGCTGCTTCAGTAACTCTTTGACGAATTTCTTTTTTGCTAAATCCTCTAAGTTTTAAACCAAAAGCCATGTTGTCATATACAGTCATATGAGGATACAAAGCATAACTTTGGAAAACCATCGCTATATCGCGGTTTTTTGGAGACACGTCATTTACTCTTTGATCTCCTATATAAATATCACCTTTACTAACCTCTTCAAGACCCGCAATCATTCTTAATGTTGTTGTTTTTCCACAACCTGAAGGTCCTACAAGAATACAAAAAGATCGATCAGGTATCTCTATATTAAAATCTTTCACTATATCGAACTTCCCATAACTCTTCCAAACGTTTTTCAAAGTTATACTTGCCACCATTACCCTCCTCGGCAAAGAATTTAATGCGGATAGATGCGAAAACCATTGTCAGCATCTTATAATTTTTGGCAAATTTAAGTCAAACTTGTTTTGCGATATAACAGATATAAATTTTTATGCAAATTTGAACTATTTTTAATGAAATAAATTAATATTTAGCATGCTTTTTAAGGTTTTAATAGTCTTTTTGTTCTTTTTTGGTAGTCGGTTTTCCAAAACGAAGGCTTTGTTGAAGCATTATTCTTTTATCCATCTCGTATTTTTTATTCTCAGATTCAAATTCGTAAGTTCCACTTAAAAACAAATCATTGAAAAGCTTGTACCGGACACCTATTGAATGCCGCAAGTCAAGTTTATAATTATAAGCGTCGAAAAGAATTGAATAATTTATAAATAGTGAGTTAAATATGCTCTTTTCCATCGTGTAAACAGTTCCCAGTAATAAGTTTGTTATGTTGGAATAATTATTTCCAGAAGTAGATTCGGATTCAGAGTTTGTTTGTGTAGATTTTGCATGTGTTTGAGCATAAGAAATTCTAATATTGTCTACAAGGCTTAAGCTGCGTAAAAATTTTTTAACGGCAGGTATTAAAATAGATTTGTCTACCAGTCTAGCTAGTTGTTGCTTTATAACAAAATCAGCATCTAAAGCTATTTCCTCTTTTCTCTGATCAGTGTTTTGTGTTTTTTCATCAACGCCCATCAACCTTTCGAGTACTTCTTTGCTGCTTAAGGCCGGATTGTCTTTTGATATAAATTTTATCTTTAAATCTGGAATTTGTGAACGCTCTATTTCTAATTTTATGTTTTCGGCATTCTGTTTTTTCTGTGATGCAATTGTAGTTTCAGCATCTGCTGTTACATATATTAGCTCTTTTTCTACAATTTCTATACGTGCTTTTACTACATTAAATTCAAGACCTGGGTAAAAAATTGTTCCGTTAAATGCTTCTACATCGCCTCTTATTTTCAAATCATCGGGTTTCCCATTTATTGATACTGAACCATTTATTAATGCAGAAATGAACGAATTATCAAATTTTGTGTTGTTTCCGGTTTGCAATTTTATATCGAATTCTGTGTTTTCGGGCAGAAATGATTCTGTTTCGTTGTGAGTTCCTGGAAATGTAAAGTTTGTTTTTTCAAGGGTAATCCAACCTGAAATTTTTGGCGATATTGGTGTTCCTTGTATTTTTATATCAAAAACCGGTTCTCCGTAAGAATAATTGTCTAAGATAGCAAATTTGCCTAGAATTGAGGGCAGAGGCAATTGTGGAACATAAATATACATACCTTTAATACCAGTTGCGATTCTAATATCAAAATCTTTTATTTTGACGCCATTTGTGAGCTTGATATTTCCGTCGATTGCAACTTTTCCAGAGCCTGATTTAAAAGAGATATTTTCTATTTTAACTACATTTTCATCTACTAAAATTTTAGCTGATATATCGGTCAGTTTATTAAAATAGTTCTTGGTTTTAAGCATTCCATTGGAAATAGATAGACTTCCTTTGGTTCTTATTTTCGAATAGCTACCTTTAAATTCGAGCTTTGCTATCATTTTGCCGGATGTTTTAATTACAAAACCATCTAAAAAATACTTAAGAGAACTTAGTAAATAATCTTCAAAATAATACGTTACATTAATTGGCGACTTCTTCATCTTTTGAGATAAGCTTGTATCTACCCAAAAAGGAAAACTGCCTTCCATTTTTGCCATAGTTTCTCCTTTTTTAGATATTAGAAAGCGTTTGATATAGGCGTAATTGTTTTTGAAATCAACTTCAATCGACATATCATCGTAAGGGCAAAACATAAAGCTTCCTTCTGATGACGTCAGCGACATTTTTCCTTCAGGTTTGCTGATAGGACCAGACAAATTAAATTCAATACGGTTTTTGCAACCGGCAATATGTGGAATATCAAAAATGTCATCCATAATATCCAAATTTACATCATTTCCTGTCAATTTGAGCTTTATATCAGCTTTAGAGAAATCACCGTTAAAATTTAGGAAAGATTTATCTTTTAAAATAGTAACTTCTTTAAACGACAACGTTTTACCAAAAGCTATATTGCCAAAACACTTAAAAGGAACTTCTTTATTAAAGTTATTTGTAAAAGATAGATTTTTGCTATCTATTTTATAGCTAAAGTTAGTTTTTGGTAATTTATATTTGTTTATCCACAGATCATTTAATTTGACAAAGCCTTCGTAGTGGGGTTTTGCTTTCGATGATGTATCTGGCTTTACAATTTCACCAGAACTTTTAATATTTCCAAATAAATCGGCGCCGGCAAGTGAAATATTGGCTAATGAAAAATCAAGGTTATATTGTTTGCTTTTAAAATCGAAGTATGCATTATTTACTTTGATTTCTCCTTTATCTACTCGTAGAGAGGTTGAACTCAATAAAATTTTATCTTCACTAATCTCTGCGTTTGATTCTATAGATTTGAATTTAAGAAATTTGAAGTTTGAATTTTTAGAATAAAAAGAAAGTTTAGTGCGTGGCTTTTCGTTAGTTCTTTTTTTTATCTCGCCATTTCCTCGAAAGCTTCCATTAATTCCGATATCCAAATCTATAATATCTTTTAGTGTGTTGCTAGTTAAGTTTTTGAAATCGAAAGAAATTTTTGAAATATTTGAATAATATCCTTGGAAATTGACTTCTGTCTTATCTATGTTAACTTTTGCATCATATATTGAAACCATCTTGTCTTTATACTCAAAAGCCGAGACAATAGAGAATATTTTATTGCGGAAACGCCCGTTTTTAATTTTAAGTTTTGCTTTGGCGCGAGGTGCCGTTAAACTTCCATCAAAGCTGATATTTGCATTGAGCAAGCCAAGAGCATCTTTGTGGAATCCTTCAATGTTAGCATTGTTAAAATTTAAACTTCCCTTAATTTTATTTTTTTTCAGCAATAGTTCTATCGCACCACTGGTTCCATTTGAAAATTCAATATCTGAAAATATAATTTCTCTTGCAAGTGGTGATATTGACGCCTTCGATAAGAGTTTTCCAAAGTAAATATTTGAAATACTTATATCTTCACCTTTGACTACATATTTAAGCTTATTTTCGTTACCACTTCGTGATTCAAGTTGCAATTTAGCCTTTGTCTTAATTGGTCCAATGTAAAAACCATTGATTTGAATGTTAAGTAAAGCATTTTTGTTGCTTTGCGAAAGATTTAATGTTCCAGAAATGTCGGCTGTAATTTTATTTTCAGTATCAATCATTTTAAGAGTATCTATGTGCAATTTAGTTAGGTCTGATACACCTTTGCTTTTAAAATGTTTGAACTTGTTTTTTCCAAAACTTCCTTGAGTGGCATAAATGTCAAATTCTACATTCTCGTTTATTTTGTATTTTACTACGCCATTTGCTAACCCGCTGGCATTATATTTTGAAAATCCAAGAATCTTCAAAGCATTTAGAATTCTAATTCCGTTAAATTTAAAATATGCAGCTATGAGCTTGGCTTTTGCTATGGTAGAGCTAAAACTAATGCTGCCGTCGGTTTTGCTGAAAGCAATATTGTAAGAATTTTTGTTTCTTATAATTGAACCTGCTATAGATTTTTGATTATCGTTTGATATTTTTAGCTCATCAACTCTGAAAATTATTTTATTTTTTGTGTTGTTTATAGCTCCAAACATTGAGAATAAACCCGTGATATTTTTTTTGTTAAAAGAAGCTATGGGCAAATCTGATAGGTCGACGTTTTTTATATTTGCAAAGATATCGCCATCTTCCGTATTTATTTTAACGTTTCCTTTGTTTTGTTCATGAAGTATTAAAGAAAAAAGGCATATTTTGTCGAAATACTTCGCCACAATATTTTTACCTTTTCCATACGCACAAGCAAAATCCCAAGAAGATTTATTACCCTCTGAATATAAATTTATATCGTCAATACCCAAACCAAAAATTTCCAGATTCTCAGTGTTTAGGTTTGCTTTTTTATAGCCATTGTTATTCTCAAAATTAGCCGTTGCTGTACCTTTTATATCTTGTGAAACTTTTTCCAAATCACACTTCGCCTGTGCTGTAATTATCCCTGATGAAATTTTGAGTTCAAAATACCCAAATTCTCCATCTGCCTTCACAAAACAAGAATTTTCGTTTATATCAAAGCTGCTCTTTGTGTCATTAAAATCGAAGTTTTTGTAAGAAAATTGAGTAAGAATTATATTTTGATGGATAGTTTTTGCAAAAATGTTAAATGTCCCTGTTGAATGACCTGATAGGAACAATTTGTCTGAACAATTATATTTTGCCGAAAAATTAAAAGTTCCGTAATTTGTATCTGGTTCTATTAAATAAGAACAATTCACTGCAAAGCTTTTGGCATCTAACAAAAATTTTGAATAAATTTTCTGGTTGATTAGCAAGATAGAGCAGTTTTTAATTTGCAAATTTTCTTTATTTGCGTATGAAATTTTACTTACAAAAACTGAAATTTTAGATTTTGGTAGTTTTAGTTTGGTTTGAGCATATTTGTTGTTTTTTTGGTGCGACAAGTCACCTTTGGAAGAAATTTTAATATCAGACACTTTTACATTACTAATATAATCTTTTGGAGATGTGGGATTTTTAATTATTTTGAGCAAATTTACCGCAATGTCTATTTTTTCTACCTCCACGGAACTGTCCAAATTGACATTGCTTAAAGATAAAGTAAAGGGAACGATGCAGAAGTTTTTGAATTTTAAAGAGTGCCCAGTTTTTAAATAAATATACTTTTGAATTAGAGGCGAAAAGACACAAATTTTTAATCCATTAAAAAAAAGGAAAATAGACAAAGGTAACAAAATATATATGGCTGGTTTCAATAAAATCTTCATTTACGACTCTCTAAAATCAACACTGTACAGCTTTGCAATGGCTTGAAAAAATATACGAATGGGGCAAAAGCCAAACGAATTTCATAAGTAACTTAAGTGTTGCAAACAAATTCAAAGGTTGTTTGAGTTTTTTGGGTAAAATCATGTCTGGCATTTTTTTAAATAAAAAAAATTACAAAAATTTATTGTTTTTTTCCCAAATAATGCGTATGCCTTCTAAAGTCAAATCTGGCAAAACAGCTTTTATTTCTTCCACTTCGCTTGTTACAAGCGAGGATAATCCCCCAGTGGCGATTATCCATTTGACGGTTGTTTCCTTTTTTATTCTTGCAATTATTTCTTTTATTGTCCCGATGTAACCAAAATAAATTCCCGATTGCATACATTCTACAGTTTTTGAACCAATTGCTGTTGCAGGTTTTTTTATCTCGATTTTTGGAAGTTGAGCAGTATGAGTGAACAAGCTCTGTGCGGAGAGTTCAGGACCAGTAGATATCGCACCACCGATATATGTGCCATTTAAATTTATGCAGTCAAAAGTTGTTGCAGTTCCAAAATCTATGACTATTCCCCCGTTACCATAAAAACTTTTAGCTGCAATAACATTAGCAATTCTATCCGCTCCTACTTCGTACGAAAAAGTCATTTTTCCGCAATTGGCTTTGCTTATAAAAAAATTTTCCTTTTTGAAATACTTTTTGGCAAGTTCTTCAAAAGTGCCATTCAAACATGGAACGACACTTGCAGTTGCGACAGCTTTAATTTGTTCAGTCTTAAAGCCTAAATACGAAAACATGCTTATAAGTGAAACTGCATATTCGTCTGCAGTCTTTCTTTTCAAAGAAAGCATTCGCCAAACTTTTAAAGGTTTTTGTAAAACTTTTTTGTTTTTCGTGCTAAATAATCCAATGCTGATATTGGTATTTCCTATGTCTATGGCTAAAAACATTTTTCACTCCGTGTTTATTGATAATCAAGTCAAGGTTTGAACTTTTCAGGTGTTGTAGGAATAACTCGCAATCAGCAAAGCTTATTTTTTTGCATCATGATATATTGTGGTAATAGAAGTTGTAAGTACTTGATTCTAAAAGATTTCATCTGTTAATAAGTTCTTTCATGTTCTTAACAGCATTTTCAAGACCTTCAAATACTGCTCTTGCTATTATGGCAAAACCTATATTAAATTCACTCATGTCTGGTATTTTGCAAATCGGAAGGCAATTGTCATAATCCAAACCATGCCCCGCATTTAAAATTAGTCCTTTTTTAACGGCAAAAGTAGAGGCATTGTAAATTCTTGACAATTCCTCTTGCAGCACATCAAAATTATTTGTGCTATTTTTAAAGAGATTTGCATATTTGCCAGTGTGCAACTCAACAGCATCGGCGCCTATTTCGTAAGAACTTTGAATTTGTGCTATATCTGGTTCTACAAATACACTAACTGTTATTGCGGAGTTTTTTAGTTTTAAAATTATTTCAGAAAGTTCCTGCTGATTGTTTTTAACATCAAGACCACCTTCTGTTGTCAATTCTTCTCTTTTTTCAGGAACCAAACATACGCTATCCGGTTTAGCGTCCAATGCAATTTCTACTATATCTTTGCTTGTAGACATTTCAAGGTTTAGCTTTATCTGCAAAACATCTCTAATATTGTAAACATCTTCATCTTGTATGTGCCGTCTGTCTTCGCGCAAATGGATAGTTATTCCATCAGCACCAGCTTTTTGACAAACAAGAGCAGCAGATACTACAGACGGAAAACACTCTTTACGTGCTTGTCTTATAGTTGCTATATGGTCAATATTTACTCCAAGTTTTATCATTTAATAGACTCTTTAATTTCTTTTATTATGGAAGAAGCCAAGTTTTGTGCTATGTTTTTTATATTGGATAAGCTTTTCCCTTCGACCATAACTCTCAAAATATTTTCAGTGCCGGAATATCTAACCAAAATTCTTCCATTTGTTCCAAGTTCCTCTTCGTGTTGTTTTAAAAGTTTCTGGGTTTTTTTCAAATGCTCTATTGGGATTTTTCTATGAACTTTTTTACTTATCAAAATTTGCGGAAATTTGCTGATAACATTCATAAATTCAGACATTGTGGCGTTTTCAGCTGTAACAGCGTTTAGTAGCATCACAGCACTTAGCAAGCCATCGCCTGTAGGTAGAAAATCGTTAAAAATAAAATGTCCGGATTGTTCACCGCCTAAAGAGGCCTTATGCTTTTTCATGTCTTCAATAACGTATCTATCACCAACTTTGGAAGCGACAAATTTGATATTTCTGCTCTTTAAACTTTGCACAACTCCTATATTTGCCATAACCGTAGAAATCAATACATTATTTTTGAGTTTTCCATGTTTTTTTAACCAAAATGCCATAGAAGAAAGAAAAAAATCTCCATCTCTAATAATACCTTTTTCATCAATGCATATAAGTCTATCTGCGTCACCGTCAAACGCAAAGCCACCGAATGCTTTATGTTTTTTTACAGCGATAGAAAGATTTTTTGGATATAAGGCGCCGCAATTTAAGTTTATATTTTTACCATTGGGTTTAACGTTTAAGACTATAACTTTTGCTCCAAGTTTTTTAAAAACTTTTGGGGCGCTCTTGAAAGCTGAACCGTTGGCGCAATCTAAAATTATTGTTTTGCCTTGGATGTTTTTGACATGTGAGCTGTCAATTATGAAATTTTCATACAGCTTTAAAAACATCTTGTCTTCTATGGAAGGTATTTTTTGATTTTTAATTTTAGTTTCTTTTTTTAAATGCTCGTTTACTGCAATTTCAATTTTTCTTTCAATAGTATCAGTAAGCTTTAGACCTCTTGAATTAAAAATTTTTATTCCATTGTCTCTGTAATGGTTATGGCTTGCAGATATTGCCACCGCACAAGAGAATTTGTGACTTGCAACAACAAATGAAGCTGCTGGTGTTGGCATTACCCCACCTAGTATGGCTTTTGAACCGACACTTTCTATTCCTGCTGATAGATGTTTTTGTATTCTTTTGCCGGATTGTCTAGTATCTCTGATTATAAAAATACGACCTTTTTTGCCTAGTATTTGTGCGATAGATTTTCCAATAATATTGAGAGTTTTGCAGTCAAAAGGAAATTTGCTAGCATCGCCTCTTATTCCATCTGTACCAAATAGCTGCACTACAATACTCCGTTTACGTAAAGCCAAACAAGAATAGCAAGACCTAAAGCTAAAAGCTTATGCTTCCAATTTTTTATAATTTTTGTATAAAATTTTTTCATCCTCAAAACCTCCATGTGCTAGTCAAAAAAATTATTTAAAGTAGTTTTTGCCAGGACGAATTATTATTGTCTCTCCAATTTTTATGCTTTTCTTTTTAGCTAGATTGCGGTTGTCTTCATGTATTGCTTTTACAGACGTGCTGTAAGTTCTTGCTATTTTTCCGAGATATTCTCCCTCTGCTACCTTGTGTTTAATGAGACCCGGCGAAGGGTTCAAGTCAGGGATATTTTTTATGTTTTCTAAGAATTTTGACTTGCTTCCATAAGGAATTTTTACCTCAAAATTAGGGTACCCATGCGGCGTGCACCAAGCTTTTAATGCGGGGTTTAATTTTTTTATTTCTTCAAGTGTTGTCTCGGCACATTTAGCTATTATTTTTAAATCCACAACTTCATTTGTCACATATTTATCGTAAACTAAAGGTTGTGCGTAATTTAAATTCTTAAAACCATACTGTTTTAAATTTTTGCCAATTGTTACTGCAGCAATGAACTGCGGAACATAGTTTTGTGTTTCTTTTGGAATAGCTTTTCGTGCTACCATTTCTGATACGTCAACAGCATTTGAAAATTTCATATCACGCAAAAGTCCATATTCGCCTCTGTTGTAGGCTGCAAGCACCAAATGCCAATCATTTAACATAACATAAAGTTGTTTTAAATATAGACAAGCTGCTTGAGTAGATCTTTCAGGGTCTAACCTTTCATCTATCCAATAATTTATTTGTAATCCCAAGGCTCGGCCTCTATGCGACATTATTTGCCACATTCCTGTAGCACCGGCTCTTGAGACAGCTTCGGCATTGTATAAGCTTTCAACTACAGGAAGATAAAACAATTCTTCCGGGAGATCAAATTTTCTTAAACTTTGCAACACAATATTTTTATACGCTCCACTTCTTTCTAAAGCAAGCGTAACTCTTTCTTTGGATTTTCCGTTTGAATAAATCGAAATGTAATTTTCTATCAAAGAACGGTTTTTGGTTGTCATAGGAATGGAACCACTTAAGTTTTGTGACAAATCAGAGTTTTCGTCTGCCTCATAAAAACTTTTTAGTTTAGCAACAATTGATCCAATATCATCAAGAAGAAAATAGTAAATTTCTGGTTCTATAGCCGAATGTTCCAATTCTTTTAAGAGAATATTGAAATGTTTTTTTGCAACGGCATAATCTTTCTTTTTAAGACTATCAACGGCTTTTTGGTATTCTTTTTGAGCATCTGCAATTTGCGTTTTTGCCTTTTTATTGCTCTTTGCTTTTGAAATGGCATTCGCTATTTTTAGAGCAGAACTGTCAGATTCGTCAGCCGGATAAAATAAAGAATCGTCTGAAGTATCACCAAATTTCTCATTGCTGTTATTTTGCCCGGTTACATTTAAATCTATTTTGTTCGTAGCATCAGCAGGCAATTCTTGTTTGTTTCGTTCTACAAGAGTATCATTGTGGCTTATCGTGCTTGCATACGAGCAATTCAAGAAAAGCAACAATAAAGCAATGCTATGGAAAAAATGGTGTTTCTTTTTCATTTTGGTAAGTGCCTTTTCAACTTTAACGAAAGAGTAAATATCGCAATTTTTTGCCAGCGACAGAGCCGCAATTAGCTTTAAAAATTCGTTTTGTAACTGTCAGCTGCTGCAGATAGTATCAAATTTTTACATTTTATATATATTTTTAATAAATTTTGACTTAACTAAAAAAACGACTGGAAGTTTCTTTTATAGAAAGCATTTTAAAAATTTGAAAACAAGCAAATAAATGATAGAGTGAACACGAAATTGCTGTAACTATTTTATGGGCTATTAAATACACCAAAGCGAGAACTTATTTATGCTATTAGATAACAAGACGCAGTCAGATGGAAAGCCATTTAAAGTTGTGGATTTTCTCAAGCAAAATGCCGGTCAAGGAGAATTGAACCTTGTGACGGCTTTTTTTTCGGTCAATGTGCTTGCTTTGCTACATGATAAGCTCAGCTGTATAGAAAAATTTAAAATGGTTTTAGGAAAATTATCTCAGCAAGATATGCTTTCTGACAAAATTATTGATTTGCTTGTTCAAGATTTAAGCATAGACAACAGTTTGTCATTGTCGTGTTGTGCCAAAAGAGCTATTGATTTTTTAAAGCAAGACAAGGTAGAGATAAAAACTGTAGAACGCAATTTTTGTCATGCTAAAACTTATATCTATAAAGATAGCGATATCCGCAAATGCTTTCATATTATTGGCAGTTCTAACCTCACAGACGCCGGTCTTGGAATGCACGACAGCAGCAACATAGAACTAAACACAGCTACTTATAGTGCTAATAACGATTGGAAAGAAGCTCAGTTTTGGTTTGAAAATTTATGGAAAAATACTGCATTAGAAAAAATAGAAATGCCAGACAAAACGAAAATTTCTGCAAAGCAACACATCATAGATATGCTATTTAATATGTGCAAGCAATACAGTCCAAAAGATTTATATTACAAAGTATTGTATGAGCTTTTTAAAACGGACTTGCTTTCACTTTCCAAAGATGCTGATTTTAACGCTGAAATTCAACATTTAAAAGAAACCGTTATTTATAAAACTTTGTACCCATATCAACAAAGTGGTGTAATTAGTTTAATTGCGATGTTGCAAAAGCATAACGGAGCAATTCTGGCTGATGCTGTAGGTTTAGGTAAAACGTGGACAGCTTTAGCAGTTATGAAATATTTTCAATCAAAAGGTTATACTGTTATTTTATTTTGTCCTAAAAAGCTGGAAAACAATTGGCGCCAATACAAAGGTCAAAATTCAAGATTTGAAAAAGATGAGATAGACTACATTGTCCGCTATCATTCTGATTTACAAGATGAAAGATTAGATGTGGTGCATTATCCTGATTTTCCACTCTCAAAAATTTGTCGCAAACAAAAACTTTTAATAGTAATTGACGAAAGCCACAATTTGCGAAATGACAAATCTTCCCGTTATAAATATTTTGTTGATAAAATTTTGCAGCCGCAAAAAGCTAACAACGACGTGAAAATTTTGCAATTGTCAGCTACGCCGATTAATAACAAATTGCTTGATATTCGCAATCAGTTTAAGCTGATATCTAGAGGTCAAGACGATGGGTTCAACGAAAAACTGCAAATTAAAAGCTTAGAGTCTTTATTTCGAATTGCTCAAAAAGATTATGTAGATTGGATTAATACATATAACCATAAAATATCTGATTTTATTGAAAAACTGCCGGAAAAATTCTTCCATTTAACAGATTCGTTGATAGTTGCCAGAACGCGAAGGTTGATTGAAACTAAATTTGGGACAATGCGTTTTCCAAAAAAAGAAAAGCCTATAAATGAATACATTGCACCTGAAAATATTGGAAATTTAAAAACTTTTGACGACATTCTTGATGCCATAAAAGTTGATATGACTGCCTACCGACCTTCAAATTACATAGAGGAAAGAAAGCACGCAAGAAGTGTTTTAGAAGATGAGGTTAAAAGAGAGTCTTTTCTTGTGAGAATGATGTATATTTTGCTGATAAAAAGATTAGAATCAAGTTGGCATTCATTTAAAATTACTGTTGAAAAAATTCTCGAATCTCATAAAAACGCTTTAAATAAAGTTAACATGTTTATTGAAAAGGAAGAGGAAAGTTATATTGACGACGAGCTAGACGAAAACGATAGAGAAAATTTGCAAGACAGTGCTACTGAATTGCCAATTGAAGAAAATTTTGAATTAGGAAAAAGAAATCCTATAAAACTATCGCAGATTACTGAAATCAAAAAATTTCAAGAAGACCTAAAAAAAGATACTGATAAATTGCAAAAATTGCAGAAAAACCTTGAAGTTTTCGAAAGTGAATTTAACGAAAATATCTCAAAGACAAATGATGTTAAATTTGAACGGCTCATAAAAATTATTAAAGAAAAAGAAAAACAAGAGAATAAGAAAATTTTAATTTTCACTGTCTATTCTGATACGGCAAATTTTTTGTACAAAGAGTTAAAAAAACGAAATTTTAAAAACTTGGGTTTTGTTTCTGGAAACCAAAGCGAAACTTTTGACGGATATTCAGGTAAAAAATTTGAAATAATTTTGGAACGCTTTGCTCCTTATACCAAACTCTATAATGAAAAAGACTGGTCAGCGTTGTATGAAAAACATTTTAATGATGACAAGTATTTTGTTGATGGCAAATGGAAAGTTTCTTATGACAAATGGTTAGAAGCAATTGAAAAACACGACGCTGAAACTTTAGAAAAGATAAGAAAACCGATAGACGTTTTAATTAGCACAGATTGTTTAAGCGAAGGTCAAAATTTGCAAGACTGCGATATGGTTGTAAATTATGACATTCACTGGAATCCTGTTCGGCTCATTCAGCGTATGGGACGCATAGACAGAATTGGTTCGCCAAATAAGTCAATAAAAGGAATAAATTTTTGGCCTGCAAAGGGTTACGAAGGGTACTTAAATCTGAAGACAAGAGTAGAAAACAGAATGGCGATAATGACTTTAGCCGGAACAGAACTAGACAACAACTTAACTCCAGAATTTAAAGAGATAGTTAAGGAAAATCCTTTAATTTCTGAACAGACTCAAAAAATGCTCCAGCAAATGCAGCTCACTTGGGACGATATTGAAGACAATCAAGAAACACTTGGACTAAGCGACC
Organism: Elusimicrobiota bacterium; assembly: GCA_031287735.1. Taxonomy (GTDB): domain Bacteria; phylum Elusimicrobiota; class Endomicrobiia; order Endomicrobiales; family Endomicrobiaceae; genus JAITSO01. Next base: position 46,905 of record JAITSO010000019.1, read on the forward strand.
TCTCGCTTGAACAGTTTAGACAAGACCTTTTTGAATTTTTCAAACAAAAAGAAGATTTTTTCAAACAAATGCCCAACGGGATTTTTTCAGGTTTTAAAATCTACCCTGACAAAAAGTACATTTCAATGGTTGATAGCATTGTAGCCGTATTAGGTTACCCAAAGCGTCCTGAGAACGTAAAAGATTACACTTATTCTAAAATTCACCTTTTGCATCAACCTATTGACGCAATGTCTACTGGTTCTGTTTTAAAAAACCGGCAGGAGGTTTTAAGTTTTTTGCGTTTCCATAAAGAGGAAGAGCGGTATGTTCCCGATAAAATAGAAAAAGGAGATAGTAACGAATTGCAAAAGTTGTCAAAAGCCATTGATATTTGGTTAAAATCTCAAATAGAACCAACCGCAATTGGCGGTATTAGAAATTTATTTTCAGACAGCACAAATCTACAAACCACTTCGCCAGAACAAAAAAAAATAGAAGAAGAATTCAAAGCAAAAAATTTTGATTTAATTACGTGGACTATAATTACGAAATAGGCGAAAACATTAGACATTTTCTGCTATTTTAACTATCCCAACTTCTTTGAGTCCGTTGTCAAAAATGTAAGTTCGTCCTTAATTCCCACTTTTTTGAAGGGGGACACTTGTAAAGTGCGGGGGTTTTAAAACCCCCGGCCGTGCGAAGCCCGACCACCCCCTTTAAAAAAGTGGGAATTAAAGTCAACGTAGTAAACGGACCGACTGACACATATCAGACGCTACCTGCAAGGAAATGTGTACAACTGCTAAGCCTTGCAAAACGACTGTACTTAGAAAAATCTGAAACTAAAGACCATTTCGCTTTTTGAAAGAAAGATGATTACAAACAGCAGTCAGCTATTCCACCTTTTTAAAGCACAGCTGAGCCGTAAATATTCGTCTTTAATTCCCACTTCTTATGTGGTGTGCGGATTTGCCGCTAATCCCACTTTTTTTAAAGACCGGTATAGCAGCTGTATTGGCTTTAATTCCACCTTTCCCTTGTGGCCGTCACGTTGTTGCCTTTAATTCCCACTTTCTTTCCCTTTCAGGTCGGTCATTTGCTGTTATTCCCACTTTTCTAAAAGGGTGTGGTGCTGGTTTGCCGGAAATTCCACCTTTTTTAAAGGGGGTGGGCGCCACGGCGGCCGGGGGTTTTAAAATCTAAAATTTACCCAGTATCAACAAAACCAACGACGCTAATAGAAATAAACAAAAACCCATAAAAAAACTACCGACTTTGTTCCACAACACCATTTATTTTTAGCTTTATCGTTTCTATATTTTCCAACCCATCATTATCAACAACTTTTACAGCTATATTATGTGTTCCAGTTTTTAGAGAAACCGTTTGCTTTCCGTCTTTGTCAATAAATATCGAAGGCTTAAAAC
>JAITSO010000021.1 GCA_031287735.1 Elusimicrobiota bacterium
CAGCAATATCCCAGTCAAAATACTTAAAAAAATGTTGCCCATAATAACTTTCATGTGTTCCTCCCTCATTAATTCAAACACCAACAGACAACCACACAACAGATGATAAGCATGATAAAGCAATTATCCGTTATTAGCTACAAAGGTAAATAACTACTTCCTCAATCTTGAAAAATTCGTTGCCATCTTCAGTTTTTATGCTTTTATCAGCTTTTAGTATAAGATTTAAGCTTTCTTTTAATTTGTTTATGCTATGTTTGTTTAAATTAGCAAAAAACTTTTTCCTGACATAATCATGTTTTATATTTACAGATTTTTCTTCAGGCATACCTTGTTCTTCAAGCATGCTTTTAGAAGTTAGCAACTTTCTTACAGCACTGGAAATTTGAAACAGCACGTTAGTATTTTCTTGACCGTTAGCAAAAAGTTGTTCTACGATAAACAACGACAGCTTTAAATTTTTTTCTTCAATTGCGTTAGATAGAGCAAAGGGTCCCAGCTCTTTTGCATAACCACTTGTGGCTACCAAGTCGTCAATAGTAATTTTTTTTTTATCTTGTCCGGCAAATAAAGAAACCTTCTCTATCTCATTTAAACTGCTTAATAAATCTTGTCCGTTTTCTTCCATAAGCTTTGAAATCACCTCAATATCAGCAGTTTTTCCTCTTTGTGCAAACTCATTTTTAATGTATTGCGGTATTTGATTTTCGGAAACTCTATTGCAATCTACCATAATGCAATTCTCGCTTTTACTGCAAGACGTTAATAATTTCATTCCTTTGTCAGAAAGCTTATAAGCACTACTTTCTTTTTTAAACTCTAACTTTTTTTCATAAGTCATAATGAGAACTGAAGCTTCCGAAGGGTTATCTACATAATTTAAAATCACATCCGCTCTATTCTCATCGCTCTCTTTGGAAAACAAATTTTGAACATTTTTAACTACCACCACTCTTTTCTCGCTCAAAAAAGGCATTGTTTGCAAAGAATTTAAAATTTCCGACACGGTCTTATCTATCGCATTCGCATCAGTATCTGGCACAAAAAACACTTCTTTGTTAAGATTATCTGCAAGAAGTTTGCTCTCAATTTTACTTAAGCAAGAATTTATGAAATAAGTTTCAGCACCTCCTAAAATATAAACTGGAGATATAGGTTTTGAAGTTATTGAAGCGTTGAATTTTTGTGTTGTTATAAAAGGCATTAAATTTGAACCGTTCCTTTTTAGATTTGAATCTTTAGTGCTTTAGCGTCTTGAATTTCTTTGCTTTGCTGAGCAAATTGCTTTATAGTTTTTCTGATGATTTTTCTTGAAAGTTTTTCCCAAACAAGTCCTCTTGCTTCCTCTTCAGTTAAAACATTATTTACAATATCCGGCGCAATTTTGCGTCTTAGAGCATCTATATAAATTTGAATGCCCTCCACATCTTCACTCCAAATTTCTTCTTTTGTTTCAGCATTACAAAATGAAACGTTTACAATAATCCAAAGTTTATATTGTTCTGCCACGCCATCAACATCATAGGTAAGAGGCTTTAAAATATATCTTTTTATCACTGCCGTTAAAACTCCGTCTGTATTGTCAGATGAATTGACAGTAATGATGCGACCGTCATTAGATATTTCATCAATAACCGCATTTGTGAAGGGCGCTTCTATGCCATATTGATTTGTATTGTTAGAAAAAGGCTTGACGTAAATTTTCTTTTCATGACCCGGCGTAACTTCAAAATTTATATCATAAATAGAACAACTGCCTAAAAAGAAAATAAAAAACAAAAACACCAAATTTTTCATAAATTCCTCATAAAATTAACGACTTATAAAAGACTTTCCTTTTTCTTTCTTCTTGCTTTTAAGGATAACAACCTGTTCGCTAATGTCTAATCCTGAAACAATTTCAGTCCATTTGCCATCGCTCAAGCCTTCTTGGATTTCTCTCTGCACAAAGCCTTTTTTGGTTTTAACTGTCACAACCTTTTTTCTGGCTTTCTCTACTATGAGGTCAGTAGGAATTGAAAGAGTATCTTTTTTTGAATGGGCAATAATTGTAATTGTTGCCGTCATCCCAGCTCTAAAAACTTCCGGTTTTTTGGCAGGTCTGATTTTTATTGCATAAACCGTAACATTGCTTACAACTTTTGATTCGTAAGCTATATGCTCAATTATTCCTTTAAATGTTTCATTAGGGTAGGCGTCTAAGTAAATGTCTACCTCCCCGCCGATTTTGACAAATTTTAAATCCGTCTCATCTATATCGGCTTCTATTATCAAATCATCCGCCATCACTAAAATAGCATCCGAGGCAGTGACAGTTTGACCTGGTTCATTTTGTCTTAAAATTATAAAACCATTCATAGGCGCTACTATTGGAGTTGGTTTATAAATTGTTTCCCATTTTTCATATTCTTTTTTCCCTATAGCTCTTGCCGCGTCTATCATCGCTGCACGTTCACTTGAACTCATCCAAATAATCACCTGACCTTTCTCTACGTCTACGCCCTCATCTATTAAAATTTTTTCTATTCTGCCAGAAAAAGGTGGTTTAATTTCAAGTCTATTCCTTGGGCTTACTTCCCCAGTCTCTCTAAAAGATACCACCAAATCCCGTTTTTCAGGCATAGCAGATTTTTCAATATTTTGTTTAGTCGGTTTCAAAACAAAAAACACCAAAAAAAACACCGCAAAAACAATCAATATGGCAATACTTTTTCTCATATTTTCCTTACTAAATTACATATATCATCAGACACTTTCAGTCGTTTTGTTTATTTTTTGGCAAATACGCTTCTTGCTTAAGACGTTAGATTTGCATATTAAAGAAAAGACTGGTTTATACACAACAGATTATGCTGGTGCAAACATTTAGATAAGCTATTCTGCAACACCGACTATCATGTCTGCAAGAACAGATTGGGTTGCGTTTTCACACCTTTTGCTAAGTTTTGTTGCAAATTTTTCTACGCTAATCGTTAATTGTTTCTGGTACAACAACTTATGCATAAATGAAAATTTTTAAACTGAAAATTGTTTTAAAAACCTTAAATCGTTTTCATAAAATAAACGAATGTCATCAATGCCATATTTCAACATAGTAAGTCTTTCTACACCCATTCCAAATGCGAACCCTGTATATTTTTCACAGTCGTAATTAACAGCTTTAAACACATTAGGATGAACCATTCCGCAACCCATTGTCTCAATCCAACCAGAATTTTTACAAATTCTGCAACCTTTACCTTTGCAAAAAAAACACTGGATATCAACTTCTGACGAAGGTTCGGTAAACTGAAAATATGATGGTCTGAAACGCAAATCAAGCTCTAAATTAAAAAAATTCCTAACAAACTCTGCAAGCGTCTCTTTTAAGCTTTTAAAAGTAATGTTTTCGCCTACAGAAAGACCTTCTACTTGATGAAATGTTGACGAATGCGAAGCGTCGCTTGCTTCATTCCTATAAACTCGACCTGGCACTATCACTTTTACAGGAGGAGTTTGTTTTTTCATAACGTGAATTTGACCTGGTGATGTATGAGTTCTCAATAAATTCTTAAACCCTTCTAAATAAAAAGTATCTTGCGTATCTCTTGCAGGATGGCTTTCAGGGATATTTAAAGCTTCAAAATTATGCCAATCATCTTCGATTTCAGGTCCTTCAGCTACTGAAAACCCAAGCGTTTTAAAAGATGTGCTTATGTCTTGAATAGTTTGCATTATAGGATGGAAGCTTCCTTTTTGAAAAGGAAAAGCAAAAACTTGCGACGGATCTGCTTTTTCTTTTTGCAACTTTTCTTCAAGAATTGCCTCATTTAAAAAATCTTTTCTATTTTCAACCTCTTTTTCTATAGTGCTTTTTACTTTATTAGCTGATGCACCAATAAGCTTTTTTTCTTCAACGCTATATTGAGATAATGACTTTAAAATTTGCGTTATTTTTCCGTTTTTTCCCAAATATTGCGTTTTTAGGTTTTCTAGTTCGCAAAGCTGTGAAGTTTTAATCTTTTCTATTGCGAGTTTTGCGATCTGCTCTATTTCTGATATATTCATTTACAACCTCCTGTTAAAATCACATACACCGCATTGTATCTAAAAAAACTGGCAAAAAAAAGCTAACAGTCTAATTTTAATTTCTATGCAATCACAAAATTTGCCGTTTGCTCTTTTTTTTGTTACTTTGGCTCAAAATGGAGAATGAGATATGAAGTTGTCTTATAATTATTTGAAAAGATTTGTTGAATTTAAGCTGCCGCCTGAAGATATCGCAAATATACTTTCGTCAATTGGAATAGAAACAAGAGTAATTTCTTGCAGTGGTGCTTGGACAAATGTTGTAACAGCAAAAGTTTTAGAGAAAGAAAAACATCCTAATGCTGATAAACTTTCAGTATGTAAAGTATCAGATGGGCAAAAAGAGTACACAATAGTCTGCGGGGCAAAAAATGTGGCAGCAGGACAAATTGTTGCTCTTTCAAAGATTGGTGCAGTTCTTCCCGGTGGATTTGAAATAAAAAAATCTAAAATTAGAAATATAGAATCAGAGGGCATGTTGTGTTCTGAAAAAGAATTAGACATTAAAGGTGAAAGCAATGGTATTTTGGTTCTCAATCCGGATACAAAAATAGGCATTGCACTTGAGAATATATTAGAAACAGACGCAATCCTTGAAATTGAAATAGCTACAAACAGAGGCGACTGTCTAAGCTACCTTGGAGTAGCAAGAGAACTTTCCGCTAAACTCAAAGAAAAAATTTTGATGCCTCAAATCAAACCTTTGCAAATTGCACAAACGTATTCCGTTGACGTCAAATCACCTCTTTGCAGCCGTTATATTGCTGTAGAAATATGCGACGCAAAAATTGCTCCATCGCCAAAGTGGCTTTGCGATGTGTTAGAAAAAAGCGGCATAAGACCAATTAACAATATAGTTGATATTACAAATTATGTAATGATTGAAACGGGACAGCCGCTTCATGCTTTTGATATTTCTAAATTATCGTCAGGAAAAATTATAGTCAGAAATGCAAAAGATAAAGAGAAAATTAAAGCTCTTGACGGAAAAGATTATGAGCTTTCTACAGAAATGCTTGTTATTGCAGATGAAAAAACACCTATTGCAATCGCTGGCGTTATGGGCGGAGAACTTTCAGGGATTGACAATAACACTAAAAATCTGCTTTTAGAAAGTGCTATTTTTAATGCAGCTTGTGTCAGAAAAACTTCAAAAAAACTAAACCTTTCAAGCGATTCTTCGTATAGATTTGAAAGAGGTTTAAGTTGGGACATAGCAGAACTTGCCTCTTGGCGGGCGGCAAATTTAATCGCAGAAATTGCAGGCGGTAAAATCATATCAAGAAAAGACTTAAAAAATGAAAACTATAGTCCGCTTTCAGTTGAGTTAAGGCTTGAAAGAGCTGAAAAAATTTTAGGATATGGAATAGCCGAAAAAGAGATTTTAGACATTTTGAATTTTTTGTCTATAGAAACAAAAAAAGAGGAGAAAAATGTAATTTGCAAAATTCCATCTTGGCGCAATGACATTAAGGAAGAAATTGATTTGATAGAGGAAATAGCAAGAATTAAAGGATACGATTCTATTCTAACGTCTGAAACTAATCAATCAGTTTTTACGCCTTACAATTCTTTTTTTCCACTTATTGTTGATGAATTCAGAAATAAATTATCGTGTCTTGGATTTAGCGAGGCTTTAAATTACAGTTTTTTAGAAATATCAGAGGTTGAAAAATTTGGATTGAAGCATTTTTATAAAATTGCAAACCCAATATCAAAAGAGAATGAAATTTTAAGACCGTCTTTGCTTCCTGCACTATATAGAAATGTAAAACTTAATTTAGACCATGATGCTCAAAGAGTAGCATTATTTGAGTATGGAAAAACTTTTAGTAGTGATGGTGAAAAAAAAACTTTTGCATTTATTGCAAGTGGACATGTGTGGGATGAATGGTGGAGGTGGGAAGAAAAAAAGGTATTGACTAAATTTGACTTTTACTTTGGTTTGGGTATAGTAAAAAACATATTGCCATTAGGTTTTACAATTTCTCAAAATGCAAAACCTGATAATTTATTTCATAAAGGAAAAACAGCGTCCGTTTTTTTTAGAGGAAAACCTGTTGCACAATTTGGCATTTTGAATCCTTTAATTGCAAAAGACGTAGAAAACGAAATTTTTTATTTTGAAATTGATATAGAGCCACTTTTAAACTATAAAAAAACGAATCATTTTGAATCTTATTCAAAATTTCCTGAAGTAAAAAGAGATATATCAATAGTAGCAGACAAAACTTTAGAATTTGTAAAAATTGAAAAAATTATAAAAAGCGTTATGAAAAACACAAATGTTTTGCAAGGTTATTCAGTTTTTTCAGTTTACGACGATGAAGAAAAATTGGGCGAAGGAAAAATAAGCTATTCTTTTAGACTTTTTTATCAAAATAAAGAGAGAACTTTAACGGATAGCGAAGTCAATGCGGATATGAATTTACTGATTGAAAAATTCAGCAAAGAATTGAATGTTCGTTTAAGACAATAATTTTTCAAATGGAAAATATTGTGATATTTTCAGGGCCTACAGCAGTCGGCAAAACGCAAAAAGCACTTGAATTTTGTAAACAAAACGGTGGTGAAATAATTTCTTGCGATTCAAGACAAATTTATAAATACCTTGACATTGGTACAAATAAAGACGGTTACATTAATTCTGACGGTTTTAGAACTACAGGTGATGTCCGCATACATCTTACAGACATTATAGAGCCTAACCAAATTTTTAATGCGTCCGATTTCGCAAAAGCCGCCGATGATGTAATTAAAAAAATTGTAAAAAAGAATAAAACTCCTGTGATAACTTGTGGAACCGGTCTTTATCTTAAAGCTTTACTTTATGGCCTTGACGAAATGCCACAGGCAAATATTTTTTTAAGAGAAAAACTTCAACAAAAGACTCAAAAAGAAATATACGAACAACTTTTAGAGTTGGATCCAATATCTGCAGAAAAAAATCAAAAAAACCCACAAAGACTTATAAGAGCATTAGAAGTTAGCATATTGTCTGGAAAAAAAATGTCTGATTTTTTTAAACCTAAAAAAGTGCACTATAATTTTAAACACTATATTTTGCAAAAAGATAGAAAAGTCTTGTACGAAACAATAAACAAACGATGCGAAAATATGCTTGAAAACGGAATGATCGAAGAAACTGAAAAGGTCTTGTCTATGGGTTTTGGTAAAACTTCTCCAGCCTTAAGCGGGATAGGATACCGCGACATAATCGCATATTTAGAGGGAAAAATTGATAAAAAAACGTTGTTTGAAAATTTTTCAAAAGACACAAGGCATTATGCAAAACGCCAAATAACATGGTTCAAATTCCAAGTGATGCAAATAGCATAATTTTATGATAAAGCGAAATGCGAACTTGTCTCGCATTTGTGTTTTTAAGTTATTAGATAAAACAAAACGTTAAAGTGCTTTATGCTTATTGAAATCAAACTTCGAAATTGCTTTTTCTATTCCATATAAAATAATGTTATCAAAAAGCAACATAGCATCTTTGCAAACACATGAAATTTGCTTTTCATCACTTTTAGAAAAATTAGACAACACAAAGTCTGACATTTCGAAAAATTTCGATGTTGGACCTATACCAAGCTTCATTCTTGCAAAAGCACTACAGTTTAACCATTGGGTTAAAGACTTTATGCCGTTGTGCCCACCTGAAGAACCTTGCATTTTTATCTTGTATTCGCCCAACGGAATTGAAAAATCATCATAAAACACAAATATTTCACCAACATTGATTTTATAGTAACTCATAAAAGAAAACAATGCTTTTCCAGACAAATTCATAAAAGACATAGGTTTTATGAGATAAATTTTTACATCTGAATGATTAAAAAAAGAAACGTCGGCGTTAAACTTATTATCAGATTTAAAGCACAGGTTTTTATTTTTGGCTATAAAATCCAACACCCTAAACCCAAAATTATGTCGCGTGTATTCATATTGCACACCAGGATTTCCAAGCCCTACAAAAAGTCTTATAGACTTGTTCATAGCGACTCCCATAAATACATAACCATTTATAAACTAACAACCCGAATTTTTTATAGAAAACAACAGTATTTGCAAAGTCTATGCTGTTTTTGACATGCAAACACTGACACATATTTTGTTTATTTTGGCTTTCCAGATTCACTACCAGCTTCAGCTTCTTTATCTTTTTTGCCTTTTCCGATTACTTCTGGTTGAGCAACTTCAGTACTTGCTGCAGCAGCATCTGTTGACTGTTCTTTATCGGCACTTACTGCCACAACATGGACAATTAATGTAGAAGCGTCCTGCAAGTAATCAACATTTTCAAATTTAGGTAAATCCGCAACCGTAATGGCTTGTCCCAATCCTAAAGCTGAAACGTCAACTGTAATTTTTTGTGGAATACTTTTTGGCAAAGCAAAAACCTTAACTTCTCTTTCCAAAAATTCCATCAATCCACCAAAATTTTTAACACCGTCTGGCACACCTTCAATATGAACAGGGACAGAAACCTCAACTTTTTCATCAAGCGAAATACATTTAAAATCAATATGCAAAGGCTGCTGAGTCAAAATGTCTCTTTGCAAAAATTTCACAAGTGCCGGTTTTGTTATATCTTCAATTTTTAAATCTATAACAACATTGTTTCCATTTTGTGTTAAAATGGTTAAAAAATCTTTAGCATTTACTGTAATGCTTTCCGGTTTTAGACCTTTTCCATAAAAAACGGCTGGGATATTTCCGTTTTTTCTAAGATTAGAAAGTGATCCTTTTGAACCAATATTTCTTGCTTGTGCGTTTAAAACAGTTTCACTCATTTCATTCCCTCCATGTAAATTTCATTTATAGAAACAATGCGCTGACAGATTCGTCATTAGAAATACGCATTATGGCTTCTGCCAAAATTGCTGCTACACTTAAAACTATTATTTTGCTTGTAGGTTGACTGTCTCTTACAAGAGGGATGGAATCTGTAATGACAAGTTCTTCTATACAAGAATCATGTATTTTTTGTTTTGCTGCTGCCGACAAAACTCCATGAGAAGCTGCTGCAAAAATTTTTGTTGCTCCTTTTTCTTTAATGGCTTGTGCCACTTTCGTAAGAGTACCAGCCGTGTCTACCAAATCATCCAAAATTATACAAGATTTATCTTTAACTTCACCTATAATATTCATAACAGAAGCTTCATTTGGTCGCGGTCTTCTCTTATCCACAATTGCTAAATCAGAATTTAAATGTCTTGCAAAGCTGCGTGCTCGTTCAACCCCACCGGCATCTGGAGAAACAACGACAATGTCGCTTAATTTTTTATCTTGAAAATAACTTAGCATAACTGGCATCCCATATAAATGGTCAACAGGTATATCAAAGAACCCTTGAATCTGACCAGCATGCAAATCCATTGCGAGAACTCTATTGATTCCTGCTGTAGCAAAAAGATTTGCGACAAGTCTTGCTGTTATAGGAACACGAGGTTCAGCCTTTCTGTCTTGCCGTCCGTATCCATAATAAGGCACAACAGCCGTAATTCTTTTTGCGGAAGCTCTTTTTAATGCGTCTGCAAGAATAAGAAGTTCCATAAGGTTTTCATTTACAGGAAAACAGGTTGGCTGTATCACATAACAATCGGCACCGCGTACATTATCCACTATCTTTACATGAACTTCACCATCGCTAAAACGTCCTACTTTTGCTTCACTTAATTCTAATCCCAGTTTCTGGACAATCTGCTTTGATAGCTCCACATTTGCATTTCCAGATATGATTTTTAATTTCATACGAGCCTCTTATCTTGTTTATTCAGACCTGTTAACCCTTTTTTTAGTTATTTGTGATGAACGTTCTATAGCTACCAATCCAGATTTGACGTTTTTTGTTATAGTTGAACCAGCACCAATTAAAACATTCTTTCCTATGCGAACAGGAGCTACAAAATTAACGTTTGACCCTATAAAAGAATTGCTACCGATAACAGTTTGATGTTTTTTTGCTCCATCGTAATTGCAAGTAATTGTACCCGCTCCAATATTTACATTTGCACCAATATTAGAATCACCTATGTAAGAAAGATGGTTAACTTTTGAATTTCGCGACACTACAGATTTTTTTATTTCTGAAAAATTACCGACTTTAACATTTTCTTTCAAAATCGTTTCAGGCCTTAAATGGGCAAAAGGACCTATCTTTACATTTTTTGAAAGTTTGACACCATTGATATAAGAATACGAAATTACGCAATTGTCTTCAATTTCAGAATTAATTATATAACTACTGCCTTTCACGGTACAATTTTTGCCAATGGAAACATTCCTGTCTACAAAAACTCCGGGATAAATTTTTGTATCCTCGCCAATTTTAGCATCGTCTGAAATGTAAACATTATTTATGTCCAAAAACATAACGCCTTTATTCAAAAGCTCATGAACTTTCCTGCTATTTAAAATACGCTCAGCATTTGCAAGTTCCATTTTATTGTTAATTCCCATAACTTCACAAAAATCTTCATTCAAGCTTACGCAAACTTTTTCGCCTAATCTATTTAAAATTTCAACAACGTCAGTAATATAGTATTCTTTTTTTGCCTTGTTAGGTTTTATTTTAGGTAAAATTTTCCATATATCTTTACTAAAGCAATAAATACCGGAATTTACCTCTTTAATTTGTTTTTCCACAGGGCTTGCATCTTTTTCTTCTATAATTTTCTCCAAAAAGAGACCGTTTCTAACAATTCTGCCATAACCAAATGGCTCATCGGTTTTAGATGCTAAAACTGCTGCTGGATAATTTGTTTTGTTTTTTAAATTGATTAATTTTGAAATAGAAGAAGATTTAATTAAGGGAACATCACCATTTATAACTAATATGTCGCCAAAATAGCTTTCAAATATTTTTTGAGCTTGCTTAACAGCATCAGCGGAACCAAGCTGTTCCTTCTGATAAGCAAATTTAATTTTTTCACCTACTAATAGTTTTTCAATAAATTCTGATTTATAACCTAAAACTACAACAATGTTATCAGGTTTTAGAATTTTTACTGCGTCAACGACTCTGTTTATCATAGATTTACAACCGACATTGTGCACAACTTTCGGTAAACAAGATTTCATCCTAGTTCCAAGTCCTGCGGCGAGGATAATAACAGAAAAGTGTTTCATGTCTATAGGTGTCTCCTGGTTTTTCTATATTTTGTGGTTGTGTGTTGTGTGTGTGTGGGTATATAAGTACAAGAAAAAGAGCGTGGGGTTAAAACACGCTCTTTTTTAATATATTTGTATCTCGGCGGCGACCTACTCTTCCGGGACCCTGCG
>JAITSO010000001.1 GCA_031287735.1 Elusimicrobiota bacterium
TGCACTTTCGATTCTTTATCTGTTTCAAATGAAAATTTATCGTTCTTTTTAAAGTATTTTATTGTGTCACTAAGCTTTTCTAAACGCTTGTCAAAATGAAAACCCGTACTCTTGTAAGTCGTCCCTAATGACCCGATTTGCAAAGCTTCATGCACGCTATCTGCACGACTTATCAGCTTCTTTAAAAGCTCGGCATTTGTGGGCTCTAATATCTTATCAGATACACGCTTTTCTATGTCTCTTATCATTTCAAACTTAGAATCTTGAAGGCTGTTGGACATTTAGATATCCTTTGGTTTGAAATCTTATTGATTCAGTAAAAATGAGATATCCGCAAACACACTGCTTTTTTGGAAACCCACAAGCAGACGCACCGGTATTTCCCATTTTTGTGAAGTGCCGCAAAACGCTAAATAAATTCCTTTAAAAGCATAAACAAAGCAGTTGCAGTTTGCGATATACGTTTTTAAAATGGAACACATTGCAAGACTATTTTATCGACTTTAATTTCCAAAAAAACAAAATAAAAACAGGAAAGCGCTGTGGAGCCTCCTGTTTTTATAAAATGAATTCAACAAACAATAAATTTTAATGCTATTTATTGTCCTGTTGTGCTTTCTGTATCCACTGCTGCAGATGTGGCAGTCTCATCAATAGTTTCGTCAGCAGAGACAGACAAAGTGTCAACATCAGCTTCAGAACTACTAGTTACAGCATCAGATTCTGAAAACTCAACAGGCGATGCTGTTTCAACCAGAAAATCTTCTACCAATGCATCATTCTCAGCACTGCTGGGAACGGTCTCATTAATTGTACTGTCGTAACTTTCCTCAACAGATTTCTGACCACAAGATGACAATGCAAACACCCCAACAAAAAACAATAGTACAGAACCTAACCACGGTGACAAAAGTCTTTTCATCTCAAAACTCCTCCTTTATTAATTGGACACGTCGGGCAATATACCAAATTAAGCCGCCTTTTACAAAAACATATCCTCTATTTTTAACCTAACACAATCTACCTATATTCAAACGAAAGCTACCATACGTTTTAATTTGCACGCGGGATAATAGCGAAAAAGTAAAAATACTGCAAAACGTTGTGACCATTGATAACAACAATGCAAGCATACATATTGCAGCAACATCACTGTATTGCAATTACGCATGCACTCTTTTTATATCGGCTCCAAGTTTTCTCAATTTTTTTTCAAGCATATCGTAACCTCTGTCCAAATGGTAAATTCTTGAAATAGTAGTTTTTTCATCAGCTGCAAGACCTGCCAAAACCAACGCCGCACCTGCTCTTAAGTCTGATACCATAACTGGAGCACCTGAAAGTTTATTTACACCTTTTACATAAACCTTTTTTCCATCTATAGTTAAGTTTGCCCCAAGTCTTTGAAGTTCTAACACATGCATAAATCTGTTTTCAAAAACATTTTCTTCAATGACAGCACTTCCTTTAAGCAAACATTGCAAAGCCATCCACTGAGCTTGAACATCTGTGGGAAAACCGGGATAAACAGCAGTTTTTATGTTTTGAGGTTTTAAATTTTTAACCCACTTTACATATATCGAATTTTTCATTTCTTTTATGAGCAGACCAGATTTTTTTAATTTCTCAATTACAGTTTTTATGTGAACAGCTGCTGCATTTTTTAAGACAATTTCGCCTTTAGTTATGGCGGCAGAAATTATATATGTGGCCGCTTCTATTCTATCAGGGATAACTTCATGAGATGTTCCACTGAGCTTCTTAACACCAATAACAACTATTCTTTTGCTTCCTGATCCAGAAATTTTTGCACCCATTTTGTTCAAAAAATTTGATAAGTCTACTATCTCAGGTTCACAGGCTGCATTATTTATAACAGTTTTCCCTTCTGCTAAAACGGCAGCGAGTAAAATGTTTTCCGTAGCCCCCACGCTTGCAAAGTGCAGTTTTATGTTTGCACCTTTCAATCTTTTATCGGCAGATAGTTTTACATATCCTTCATCGACAGAGATTTTTACTTGCATCTTTCTAAAAGCTTCTAGATGAATATTTATAGGTCTAGCACCTATAGAACACCCACCCGGCAATGATACATCAACTCTTTTTAATCTTGCAAGCAGAGTACCCATTACTAGAACGCTTGCACGCATCTTTCTTACCAAATCGTAAGGTGCGACATGTTTGTATTTTTTTGAAACGAAAGTGTTGACAGTATTTCCTGTTTTTATCGTTTTCTTGCCTATGAAATTTAGAAAGTTTATTGTTGTGTCTACATCTGCAAGCGAAGGAACATTTTTTATCTCGCAAGGTTCGTCTGTGAGTAAACTCGCAAATAATATAGGAAGACTTGAGTTTTTAGAACCTGAAATTTCAACTTCACCACTTAGCTTCTTACCACCTTTGATGATTATTTTATCCATCCTACGGGAAGTTCCTTTACTTGGAATGGTTCTTGCGAGTTACCATTTTGCTTATTTTTAATATGTTCTTTTGGTCCTATCAGAGCTTCTGTAATTTCTATTTCTAGAATCTCTAGGATTTCTATTGTAAGGTCTCAGATCGCTTGAAGTTCTGCTCATGGGTTTTGCCGGTTCAACATTAACTTTTTTTCCTTTTACATTTGCAGCAAGCAAAGCTGTTATTATTTCATCAACATTCGCTTTTTGAACTTCCACGAAAGAAAATGCTTCTAAAATTTTTATGTTACCGACAACATCAGCATTTAAACCAGTTTCACCAGTAATTGCACCCACAAAATCTCCAGCTGTGACGTTATCTTTTTTCCCTATGCTTACGAAAAGCCTAACCATATTGCTATCATTTGCACCTGTTTGCGAATACTTATCATCTTGTAAATTTGCAAACACATCTACTTTTTGGTCTTGCTCTTTTTTTTCTTGAACAAAAACCATCTTAAGCAACGCAGCTGCTACATCTAAAGAAGTTGTTTCATCTGAAAGCAAGGATTCCACCATTCTTGCGTACTTTTCTACCTCCTTTTCTTTAAGAACATCCTTTATTTTTTCAAGCGTTAAAGTTATCTTAATGTTTTCGACCTCAGAGAGCGTCGGTACAATCTTTCTTTTTATTACAGCTTTCGCGTATCTTTGAATATCGCGCAATTTGTAAATGTCTTTTCCTGAAACGAAAGTATAAGCTTTACCAGATCTTCCGGCACGACCTGTCCTTCCGATTCTATGAACATAATCTTCATCATCTTTGGGGACATCATAATTAAAAACCATGTCCACATCATCTACGTCAATCCCACGTGCTGCAACATCTGTGGCAATAAGAAGCTCTATTGAACCACTTCTAAATTTTTCCATAACTCTATCTCTTTGAGATTGATTCATATCACCATGAATTGCGTCTGCACCATAACCTCTAGTTTGCAAGCTTTGAGTAACCTCATCAACTCTCTTTTTTGTATTGCAAAAAACTATAGAAAGTTTAGGGTTATACATATCAAGGCAACGAGTAAGAGCTTCTAGTTTCTGATACTCGCGAATATCAAAATAATATTGTTCTATCAATGGAACAGTAAGTTTTTCACTAACTACTCTTAAAGTTTCAGGATTTTTTTGGTACTTTTTTGTCAGAGAAACGAATTCTTTAGGAAGTGTTGCGGAAAAAAAAGCTGTTTGTCTGTTTTCAGGAGTATTTTTTAATATCATCTCTATATCGTCTCTAAAACCCATGTCCAGCATTTCATCTGCTTCATCCAAAACAACAGTTTGAACGTCGGCAAGTTTTAAAGTTTTTCTTTCTAAATGATCCATAACTCTGCCTGGCGTTCCTATTACAATTTGGGCACCTCTTGCAAGCGCCGTAATTTGACGCATTATAGGCTGTCCCCCAAAAATCGGAATTATGTTTACGCCTCTCTTATATTTTGAAAAAAGCTTAAGTTCTTCAGCAACCTGTATCGCCAATTCTCTTGTAGGACATAAAATAATAGCTTGCACGGATTTATTTTTGGAATCAATTTTTTCCAAAACGGGAATTCCAAAAGCTGCCGTTTTCCCAGTTCCCGTCTGCGCCTGACCAATTATGTCAATCCCAGTTTTCATTTTAGGTATTGACAAAGTTTGTATAGGTGTTGCCTCTTCAAAGCCTAAATCTTCGATGGCTTTAAGTATTTCATTTGATAAATCCAACTCATTAAATTTTGCTGTTGTCATTTTCTATTCCTTTTCTTTTAGAGATAAAACCTTTTCTACTGCTTGCAAATCAACGTCAGTATTTGTGCAACCGTCTTTTACAAGAGGAATGAATTGTACGGCAAGACCAGAGTTTTCCAGCAGCTTAAAAGCCTGTTCCCCTTCAAAAAAACAAGACACTCCAACGATTGCTTGAGGTTTTATCTCGTTTATAATTTTTTCTATAGCTCTCCCACCTTTTAAGATACAAAGAGCCAGATAATTTAAATTTTTTGCCATTTTGTTTATTTTAGAAATTTTGCACTGTCCACATTCTACGCAAACATACCAAGCACCTTTTTCAACAGCTCGGCAAACATTAGAATTTCTCATGCAATGTGGAACAAAAATTATGCGTTTTTCGAAAGGGATTTTTGAGAATTTTTTCAAGTAAACAATGTTTTGCTGCTCTGTGAATTTTACGTAGATTTGTTGCTTATTCGTACGATTAGACTTACAAATTCCCATGGGTCTCAGATTCTATAAAAATAAAAATTTTTAGGCAATTGACTCAACACATAACGCGAACAGGTTGCTTTTTTACAAGTATAGTCTATTTAATTATCGTACACGCATTAAATGTTAAGACAATTTATGGAATCTTCCCACAAGTTTGATCCAAGATAAAATGCAACTACAAAAAGCTGCCAAACAAACTACTCTTCGCTTTCATTTTTAGAATAGCGCTTTCTTAGTGTATGATCTAAAACTTTTTTGCGAAGTCTTATGGAATTTGGCGTTACTTCCACAAGCTCATCAGACGCAATATATTCCACTGCTTGTTCAAGATTCAGTATTCTTGGCGGCGTAAGCATTGGTGCATCGTCAGCTGCTTTACTTCGCATATTTGTTAGCTTCTTCAATTTGCAGGGATTTACTACTAAATCATTTTCCCTCGAATTTTGTCCTACTATCATACCCTCATAAACTTCCATACCTGGCTCTACAAAAAGCTGGCCGCTTGTTTGAAGATTATCTAACGCGTAAGCCGTTGTTTTTCCCCGCTCTTTTGTGATAAAAACTCCATTGGTTCTCAACTGTGCAATAGCAGCTTTTGGCAAATAATCATAAAAACTATGGTGCATAATCCCTTGTCCTCTAGTGTTTGTTAAAAATTCATTTTTAAACCCAATTAAAGCTCTTGACGGAATTATATATTCAAGGCGTATTCTATTTTCGCCTTCACTCACCATGTTTTCAAGCTTTGCACTTCTTTTTCCAACAAGCTCAAAAACAGCCCCCTGATATTGACTATCAATATCTAATGTTAAAAATTCCATAGGTTCTAAAACCTGACCACCTTTTTCTCTATAAATTACTTCTGGAGATGAAACGGCAAGCTCAAAACCTTCACGGCGCATAGTTTCAATTAAAACAGTGAGATGTAACTCACCTCTGCCAGAAACCTTAAATTTACCTTCACCATCTAGTATCTCAATTTTAAGACCGACATTTGTTTGTGCTTCTTTTTCAAGACGAGCTTTAATGTGTCGGCTTGTTAAAAGCTTGCCTTCACGACCTGCAAAAGGCGAATCATTAACAAGGAAATTCATTGATACTGTCGGCTCATCTATTGTAAGAGGTTCGAGCGGCAAAATATTATCAATGGAACAAACCGTATCGCCAACTTCCACGTTCTCTAGACCTGCTATAGCTATAATATCGCCAGCACTTGCACTTTCAACTTCTTCTTTCCTAAGTCCATAAAACCTATCTATACGAACAGCTTTTGTGATTTTTGGAGAACTCACGTTTTTTTCTGTCACAAGCGCCACAGGTTGTCCTTTTTTAACGGTACCATTTGTGATTCGACCTACTCCAACACTGCCTAAAAAGTTATTGTAATCAAGTATTGTGATTTGCATTTGCAAATGCTTTTCTACATCTACTTTGGGAGGCGGAATGTGCGTCATAATAGTTTCAAAAACAGGTGATATATCAGCACTTTTTTCCTCTAAAACTTTACTTGCCCAACCTTCTCTACCAGAAGCGTAAAGTATTGGAAAATCTAGCTGATCATCTGTTGCTCCCAACTTCATAAACAATTCAAAAACAGCATCCACGACCCCGCTTGGATTTGCAAAAGGCTTATCCATTTTATTGATTATAACGATAGGTTTTAATCCTAAAGAAAGTGCTTTTCTTAAAACAAACCTTGTCTGAGGCATAGGACCTTCTGCGGCATCAACCATAAGAATTGCCCCGTCAACCATTTTCAATACCCTTTCAACTTCACTACCAAAATCAGCATGCCCCGGTGTATCTACAATATTTATAGTATTTCCTTTATAATTTACAGAAGTGCATTTTGCAAGAATTGTGATACCTCTTTCCCTCTCAAGAGGATTAGAATCTAAAACCATATCCTGAGCTTCATCGCTTTTAACATCAAATTGGCCTGAAAATTTCAAAAGCGAATCCACGATAGTAGTTTTTCCGTGGTCTACATGTGCTATGATTGCTACATTTCTGACATCATTTCTTTCCATAATTTTCTAAGCGCTATCTAAAACGCCAAAACTCCTTAAAATAAATTTACACTTATGGTCGACCTGCACATTTTTCAGCAGCATTTATTTAACATAATCGGTCCCGTTTTCTTGCGTGTCAGCTGGCGTTAAAACTCTCTCATATTTTTGCATCCAATATTTTTTATACATTGCAAAAGCCCCAAAAACAACGGAAACCAAAACCACGCTTACAAGCAAAAATTCCAACAAAGTTTGACCTTTATTAAAATCCATTTTATTCTTCAATAAATTTTGGTGTCACAAAAATAACGACGTTAGTTTTAGTGTCGTAATCCCTTACCGTGCTAAATAAAAGACCGATAATTGGAACATCGCTTAAAAATGGAATACCAGTTTTAACTTTATTTTTTGTAGTTTCTATAAGACCGGCTAATGCCATTGTCTCTCCATTTTGCATTTGAAGATGTGACGAGGCTTGTCTTTTTGAAATAGCTGGATAACTTCCGATAGAAACATTGTAGTCTATCCTAGAAAGTTCCGTATCTATTGAAATGTCAATTTTACTGTTCTTTAGGATTGTAGGGGTAATTTTCATTATTATACCCCATTCTTTCCAATCTACAGATGAACTTCCTACACCGGAAGCTATGACAGGAAATTCACCCCCAACCATAAATTTTGCACTTGTTCCAGATTTAGTTACTAATTTAGGTTTTGACAATACTTTTGCAGCACCTTTTGATTCTAAAGTTTTAAGCGTTGCCGCAAATGCAGTTAGCCTTTCCCAAGAACCTGACTCTATTATCGTGGGGATGTTCATCTCTTTTACGTCAATGGAAATTGGCAACTGTATACCGAGTTCTTTTGTTCTGTTTTCATTTATTTCCATTATTTCCACGTCAATCTCTATCATTGGTTCACAAAAGCCCAAAGTTGCAAAAAAAAGTAAAACCACAAAACATATTTTTTTCATTTTAATCTTTTATAGAATGGTTTTGTCGAAAATTCTAATTTTCTACTTGTGCCTCTAACTTTAACTTCTAATTTATTCACGCTTGCATTTGCACCAATCAATCCCAAACAAATAGGTTGTTTTAAAGTTGGAGAAAATGTCCCGCTTGTAATAAATCCAACTTTTTGATTGTTTTCGAAAATTTCATCACTATTTCTTGCAATTGCGTCCAAACACTTAAAAGCACAAAGCTTACGTAAAGGCTTATCTTTTATGGAAACCAACTTTTCTTTTCCTATAAAAATGCTGTCTAACTTAACTGTTTTTTGAAAGCCGGTTTCAAAAGGATTGATAGTTTCATCAATTTCATGACCGTGTAAAGGCATTGCAGCTTCAAGTCTTAATGTGTCTCTGCAACCAAGTCCACAAGGCCTTGCCGATAGTTCTATCAATTTTACCCAAAGTTTTTCAGATGCTGCTTTTGAAATAAAAATTTCGAAACCGTCTTCGCCAGTATAACCAGTTCTTGCAATTTTACAAAAAGACGCATTTATACCTTTAAATTTAATATCAGAAATAGAAAAATATCTCATATCTTGGACTGGCGTAGCCGTAATTTGCGTAATAATTTGTAACGCTTTCGGACCTTGTAGAGCTAAAAGAGAGATTTCATAGGAAAGATTTCTTATTTCTACGTCCAATGGTTTATGCTTATTCAACCATTGCCAATCTTTGTCTAAGTTTCCAGCGTTGACAACAAGCATAAAACTGTCTACAAGCTTATAGACTATAATATCATCTTTAACGCCACCGTTTTCATTTAGAAACATGGAATAACGTGCGTTGTTTTCAGCAAGACCGAATATATTTCCAACGGTGACGTAATTTAAAAAGTTTTCGGCCGATTTGCCGGTTATTAGGAATGTTCCCATGTGCGAAATGTCAAAAATACCAACCTCGTTTCTAACTGCATTGTGTTCTTCAATAATAGAAGAGTATCTAATTGGCATTTCCCATCCATTAAATTCAGTGAATTTTGCATTGCTTTTTTGATGTTGTAGATAAAGAAAAGTCTTTTTCATTGAAATTTATTGTCCCAGTTTTAAATCTAGCGTAAAACTCGCAGAATGCTACAACAAAATAAAAGCAAAGTAAAACTACAAAACATCATTTGGATGGTAGCAACAATCAAATAATCGCAGACCACAATCAGTTTTGTGCTAAAATTCCTACATCAAAAGTTGCAAAACTCTGTAACACAGCTGCAAATTGACGTTGATTGCATAGATTTTCAAGTGGTCTGTCACTCTACGCTATCGAAAACTACACATAAATTTCATAAGTTCTATAACTTATTATTTTTATATTACAAGGAAGCAAGAATCCCTTCAGCAACTCTTTTGGCAACGTTGTTTTGCCCAAGCATTTTCCTCAATTCAAGCAATTCTTGTATTTTAAAATTATAGTTTTTAGATTCTAATTGTTCTATTGCAAACTTCGCTATTTTTTTAGGATCAGCGTCGTTTTGAATGAACTCTGGGACAATTTTTTTAGCACTTAATATATTTACCATTGTTATATATTTAACTTTCGCAATTGCTTTTATAAGGAGATAATTAAAATACGATATTTTATAAAAAACCGCCATAGGTATTCCCATTAAAGCGTTTTCTAGGCTTACTGTTCCCGACGGACAAATTGCAAAATTTATTTTTTCTCTTTTTTGCAAATCTGCGGAGCAATCAACTTCAATAAAATCAGGCAAATTTAAACTTACGGTTTTGCTTGTGCTAAACATTATAAAGTTTGCTTTGATTTCTTTTTTTAAAATTTTTGCAGTTTCAATAAGAATCGGAATGTGTTTTTTGATAATGCTTTGCCGGCTTCCCGGGAAAAGACCTATAAGCGGCGGATTTGAAATTTCAAAAGACTTTTTTTGAAAAACTCTGTCAATAAGAGGATGCCCGACAAATTGCACTTCCACGTCGTTTTCTCTGTATAACTTTTCCTCAAAAGGCAAAATAACAAAAATTTTTTTAATATACTCTTTTAGAGTTTTTATTCTACCTTTGCGCGAGGCCCAAACTTGAGGACTTATGTAATAATATACAGGGATTAAAAATTTTTTTGCAAGTTTAGCTATTAGTATATTAAAACCATAGTAATCTACAAGAATGATTTTATCGGGAGGGTTCTTTAAAAAGTTTTGTTTAATTTTTGCTAAAACTTTTCTTAAATAAAAAATAGATTTTATGGGAAAAAAACCAAAAGCATTTATATTTACTATATCGTCTAAAAAAATATCGCTCACAGATTGCAAATGATGTCCACCGACAGAAACTATTTTTGTATTAGTCGAGAGATTTTTAATTTCTTTTACAAGATAAGTTGCATGAATTTCGCCAGAAAGATCACCGGCGGAAATGAAAAAAGCATTATTTGCCATCAAATTTTTCCAATTCATAAAGCCATTCTTTAGCATTTATTTCAGACGGCATTCTCAAATCTCCACGTGGAGAAAGAGAAACTGAACCTATTTTTACTCCATCTGGACAACAATTACGTTTAAATTGATTTGCAAAAAAACGTTGTATAAAAATTTTAAAAACTCTCTTTATTTCTTCTTCACAAAATTCTCCTTTAAAAGCCTTGAGAGCTAAAAAAAAAGTTTTTTTTGGGTGTTGCCCAAAACGAATTGTATAGTATAAAAAGAAATCATGTAGAACATAACTGCCTAAAATTTGTTCGGTTTTTTGAGATGTTTTTCCATTTTTTGCAGGTAGCAATTCAGGGCTTATTTCAGTATTTAAAATATCGGTTAAAACTTTTTCATATTTCTTTACTCTTTGTGCCTCATAGGAAACAAGATATTTGACTAAGGTTTTTGGTATTCCAGAATTTATATTATACATCGCAATGTGATCGCCTCCGTAAGTACACCAACCTAAAGCTATTTCAGACAAATCACCTGTTCCTACGACAAGACCGTTTTTAAAATTGGCCAGGTCCATTAAAATTTGAGTTCTTTCTCTTGCTTGTGCATTTTCAAAAGCGATATCGGCTTTTCCATTGTGATTAATATTTTTGAGATGGTCTTTTACGGCATTTGAAATGGAAATTTCTGTTATTTTTATTTCAAAATATTTTGCAAGATTAGAAACGTTTTTTAAGGTTTTTTCACTTGTGCCAACTCCGGGCATCGTCAAAGCTATGATGTTTTTTTTATCTCTTTTTAAAATTTCATAGCTTCTGATAATTGCCAAAAGAGCAAGGCAAGAATCAATCCCGCCAGATACTCCGACAACAGCATTGGAATTAGTAAATTCTAACTTTTGAGCAAGTGCTTTTGCTTGCATTCGAAGTATAAGTTCAGCATGCTGATTAAGTTGTTTTTCATTACCTGGGACAAACGGAAGCTTTGATATTGATCGGACGATATTTTCTTCTTTGTCATCAAAAACGAAAGGTATTGTTTTGTAATTTTTTGAAATGCAGGGTTCAAAAGTATTTAATTTTTGACGTTCAAACCCAAGTCTTTGGACATCTATTTCGCTTATAGCAATTCCCGCATTGAAAAGTTCGCTTTGCACCAAAATTTCACCGTTTTCAGCGATAATTCTTGACCCAGAAAAAATAACGTCGCTTACGTTTTCGCCCTCACCGCATGAAGCATAAACATAACCTGCCGATAACCGCCCGCTTTGTGCTTTTATTAAAGTTTTACGATAATCATTTTTTCCGACAATTTCGTTTGAAGCCGAAAGATTTACTATTATATTGGCACCGGCTTTGCAATGATTTATTGATGGCGGGTTAGCAACAAACATATCTTCGCAAATTTCAACGGCAATTTTTACCCCAACATCTTTTTTATCTGAAAAAATTATATTTGTTCCAAAAGGAATATTTTGCTCGCACAGATTTACAGTATCACAAAGAGCGTTGATGTCTTGGCCTGAAACGAAATGTCGCAACTCATAAAATTCTCCATAAGTGGGAATTGCAGTTTTTGGAACAATGCCTAAAATTTTATTGTTTTGAAAAGCAACTGCACAAGAAAAGAGTTTTTCTTTGTACTTTATTGGAGCACCGACAAAAAAAAGAATTTTTTTGCCAACACTAAATTTGCAAATTTCGTTCAAAGCTATATTTACTGAATTTAAAAGAGTTTGTGATAAGAATAAATCGGCACAAGTATAACCGGAGACGCAAAGCTCTGGAAAGACCAAAATGTCAACTTTCGCAAGACATGCTGTTTTTACAAATTTGATTATTTCTTTTGCATTTTCAGAAGGATTAGCCACAGATATTTTTGGTGAAGCTGCCGCAGTTTTTACAAATCCGTATTTCATTTTTTCTCCAATGCAACAAAGAGAGAAACTTAAAAATTTACAAGTTCATATTTTCTTGAACCAAGTCCTATTTCTTCAGCGTATTTTAATTGTATTTCAGCGTCAATATCAGGATATAGCTCTCTGAAAAAATTTTTCCCATAAATTTTATTTACCAAATCATAGCTTGCTTGATCTACAGCAACCGGATCTGTTCCTGCGATGATACCGACATCATCCATAAGAGGCTTGTTTTTGTTAAAAGAAAAGCAATCGCAAAATTTGCTGATATGGTTTAAAAAATTTATGTATGAACTTTCTTTATTCTTTAACACCGCAGCCGAGTACTCCACTATTTTTTCCTGAACTAAATTTGGATTTTCATTCCAATTTAATTCAAAAGCTCCAGACGGACAAGTTGCAATGCACTGTCCGCAGCCGGCACATTTATTTTTATCCATAACTATTTTGCCGTCTTCAACCGATAAAGCGTTTTGATAACAATGCTTAATGCAAATGCCGCAAGCTTTGCACTTTTTTACATCAATAGCAGGTTTTGAGTTGTGGTGCATAGCGTACTTGCCAGCTTTACTCGCACAACCCATACCTATGTTTTTTAACGCTCCACCAAATCCTGTAATTTCATGACCTTTAAAATGACTCATAAAAATAAATTTGTCAGCTCTTGCAATATCTCTTGCAATAAGTGCACTTTTAAAGTGTTTTAAATTTATCGCTACACTTACTTCGCTGTCGCCTCTCAAACCATCAGCAATTATTATTGGGCACTCGCAATTTTCAATGGAAAATCCATGTTTTTGAGCGACAATAAGATGATGATATGCATCAGAACGTTTTCCAATATATATCGTGCTTGCATCGGTTAAAAAAGGAAACGCAGTTTTTTCTTTTGCAATTTTAACAACTTGTTTGGTGTATTGATGGTTTATGTAACCCTCATTTCCTTCTTCGCCGAAATGTATTTTTATGGCTAAAAAGTTTTTAGCTTTTATATGAGAAAAAACTTTTGTAATTTTTAAAAATTGCAAAAATTCATCTTTCCTATCCCAAGCTAGAAAATGAACTTTACTTGACATGCGAACTCCTTTTTAACTTTGGATGTTTAAGTTTTTTTTTTTATTTCTTTTTTGATTTTTTTGTGGATTTAGGTGAGGTTTTTTTATTTTGGATTTTTTTAACTGCTTTTTTGCTGTTTTGTTGTTTACTCACAGTATTTTTTTTAGACTTTGAAACTTTATTAGCTTGAACAACAATTGTTTTTTCTTTGTTGATGTAGCTTGATTTAGTCGTTTCAGCTTTAACCTTTTTACTTCTATCTTCAATTTTGGTTTCTTCCATCGGAGCTGGTGCGATTTCTTGCAAAATTTGAGAATCTGAAGTTGCTTTTTGCTCTTTTAGCATTGTAAGCATTGTAAGGTTGTCGGACTTTAAGATTTCTATTTCACTGTCTAATTTCTGCACTCTAGATTTCAATCGGGAATTTTTTGCGACAAAAAAAGCTAAACTTAAAAAAAACAAAAAGAAAACCAAAAAAATAACGGAAAAAAGCTTTCGAGTCAACAGGTGAGTTTTATCGTGTTCTAAAAAAGGCGTAAATCCTATTAAACTTGCAAACATATCTAATAATACAGCCCACATTTTTTCTCCAAAAATCACACTTCGTTAAGAAGCAAATCTTTAAACGTTCCTCTTTTTCTAATCAAAGTAGCTTTATCTTTATCAACAAGAACTTCTGGTAACATCGGTCTTGAATTGTATTGTGAAGACATCGCAAAACCGTAAGCACCTGTATTTTTAATTAAAAGGAAATCGCCCTGCTCAAGTAAAGATAGCGTACGGTCTTTTCCCATAAAGTCTCCGCTTTCGCAAATAGGACCGACAATATCGGTCTTTATTTTGTTGTTAATATTGCTTTTTTTTATCGGAACGATTTCATGGTACGATCCATACAAAGCTGGGCGTACTAAGTCATTCATTCCAGCATCTACGATAATAAAATTTTTTTCGCCTGAAAATTTTCTATAAATTACTTTTGAAAGTAAATGACCAGCATCTGCTATTATTGAACGACCCGGTTCAAAAATTATCTTTTTGTTTTTGTCAAAAATAGGAAGGACAGTTTCGGCAAGTTCGTGCGGAAGCAGGTATTCTTGCCATTTTTCATAGGCAATCCCAAGACCACCGCCGATATTTACATACTCTATTTTAATCCCATTTTTTTGCAATTGTAAAATTATTTTTTGAATTTTTTGAGCGGCTGCCTCGTAAGGACGAATGTCTAAAATTTGAGAACCAATATGAAAGTGAATACCTGAAATAATTATGTTTTTTTTAGTTTTAGCATAGTCATAAGCTTCAACAGCTTCATTGTAATCAATGCCAAATTTAGTTCCCTTCTTTCCAGTAGCAATATTTTGGTGTGTATCTGGATCTACATGAGGGTTTATTCTGAATGCAATTTTTGCTTTTGCTTTTAACTTAGCAGCGATATTATTTATGGTATCAAGCTCTTCAAGTGATTCTACATTAAACATTAAAATTTTATTTTTTAGAGCATATTCAATTTCTTCAGAAGTCTTTCCAACTCCAGCATAGACAATTTTGGAAGCCGAAAATCCCGCTTTTAAACACCTAAAAATTTCGCCACCTGAAGTGGTATCAGCACCTGCACCAAGTTTGGCTAAAATTTCCAAAATTTTTCCATTAGAGTTTGCTTTACAGGCAAAACAGATAAGACCTTTTTTTTTGTTCAGTGCTTTTTTATAGTTTGCGAAGTTATCAACAATTTTCTTTTTAGAATACACAAACACAGCAGTTCCATATTTTTTTGCAATATCAGACAGCTTTATTTTCTCAATATATAAATCCACATCTACAAAATTTAGCATTTCACACCTCCGGTAGATACAGTGGATTCTACACAATAAAAACCTTGATAGCAAATGACTGTGATGTTTTACGATTAATGCCAGACGATTCTTTTGGATAAGAAGTTTTTTCGTATTTTACATTGTTTTTTGCAAGCTTTTTAAACGGTACATAGCAACTTTTTGATTTTCACAAGCTCCAACTATTTACGTTTTGCAATGGTATTCGGTGCTGACTGTTGTAATGATTCCGCCACGTGTTCCAAACTCTATTTCTATCGACATCTTCTTTGGGTTAACCTTCTCGACCAAATCGTTCAAGACATTATTCACAACGCTTTCGTGAACCATCCCAACCATTCTATAAGACTGCAAGTACATTTTTAAAGATTTTAGTTCCACAACGTTTTTGTCAGGCGTATAATTTATTACAAGATAAGCAAAATCTGGAAGGCCTGTCCACGGACAAAGGCATGTAAATTCTTCAGTTTCAATGCAAACGTTTATGTCTTTTCCGATGTATTGGTAAGTCATTGTTTCCAATAATTCTGAACTCACTTTGTTAAAAACAGGCGTGTTTTTCATAATGTTTTTTACCCTCTTTTAAATTTGTTTTTTTGTTAAACAAGTCGACATATAAATCTTGATGTTGCTTTACATTATAGTTTATATCAAATTCTTCAGTTATAGAATTTTTGGCGTTTTCTCCCATTTTTTGACGTACACTTTCGTTTCTACAAAAATATACCATTTTTTCTGCAGTCATTTGATAATTTTTAGGTTCAATTAAAAAGCCTGTTTGCCCATCTTCAATAATTTCTTTAACTCCGTCTACAGCATTTGCAATAACCGGTTTGGAGGAAGCCATAGCTTCTAAAATAGCACAAGGTAGACCTTCCCATAAAGATGTCAGAACAAAAACATCAGAATTAGAAAGTATATGCGCAACATCATTTCTCCAACCAAGCAAAATAATTTTGTTTTGCAGTTTGAATGTTTTTATCAAATTTTCAAGCTTCAAACGTTCCCGACCATCGCCTACAATAAGAAAAAAAACGTCATCGTGCTTTTCTTGGACAATGTTTGCTGCTTTAATAAAGTCTTGTAAATTTTTTTGAGCTTTAAACGGGGAAATAACAGTTAGGATTTTTGCTTTCTTAGGAATATTAAGTTTTTCTTTTAAGCTGGTTTCAGGAATAAAATTTTTGTAAAAGTTGACATCTATACCGGCTCGTATCAAAGTGAATTTATTTTTGCTGGCAATTTTATATTTGATACCTTTTTTTATGTCTTCTTTTGAAACATTTATCAGCTTATCTGAAATTTTTGCACAAAGCTTTTCAGCAAAAACATATAAATTTTTTTTCAAAAAGCTCTGCGTCTCATTAAAACTATAACCGTGGACGGTATGCAGTACAATCTTAATATTTGCAAGTCTAGCGGCAATCCTACCGAGTACTCCAGCTTTTGAGGAATGTGTGTGAACAATATCAGGTTTTTCTTTTTTTAAAATGGAATATATATCTATTAAGGCTTTCAAATCATCAAAAATTTTTATTTCGCGAATAAGACTCTTCAACTGGTAAAGTTTAATTTTACCAAAAATTTCTTTATCTAAAACTCCTCCCACACCTGTTATCAAAAATGTTTCAAAGTTATTTTTATCAATGCTTTTGGCTACATAAAGTGCAGTTTTTTGTGCACCACCTAATTCTAGTTTTGTGATGATATAACAAACTTTTATCATTCTATAAACGCACCTCGTCTGATATATGGCTAAATGTCCAGAGTAGATTACCGCTTGCCAAATTTTATTCCTCACCAATTAATTGCTTGTAAATGATTTATCGTTCTTGGAAAACTCGTCCTTTACTTATAAATACAGCTTAATTCTGTTAACTATAAAACCTAACTTTACCAAACTAAAATACTGCTTTATTCTACTATTTTTTACTTAAATATTTTCGCAAATTGTTTTTTGATTCGACAAAATTTACCAAACGCAATGTCCATATTATATATGTTCTTTTCAACTTGGCTGCCAAGCAGCTTGTCTTTTTTTGAAAACAAAAGTGTGCTGGCACTTGCGATGCCGTGTGTCTTGTACATAATTGACTGTTTATCCTGATTGTAGTACATTCCGGGTTCCATACAGCTTGCTGACCTTCGTCGAAGCAAATTAATATAGAAAGTGCTGGAATAACTAAAGTGTTCAAACCTGTTTTATTTTCTTTGTTAAAAAACAACCCTAATGAATTTGTCATAAAAAATATTTTCGCAGACATTGGAGCAGGAGCCGTAGTCGCTTTTATTGCTGTTCCGCTGTCTATTGCTCTATCTATGGCTTCAGGCGTGTCTCCAGGTAAAGGTCTTGTGACAGCAGTTGTCGCCGGATTTTTAATTTCATTTTTTGGTGGTAGTAGAGTCCAAATCGGTGGTCCAACCGGGGCTTTTGTCATAATTGTTTACGAGATAATACAGACTTATGGATTAAACGGTCTGATAATTGCGACAGGGCTCGCGGGCGTTTTGCTAGTGATAATGGGATTGTTGAAATTTGGAAAAGTAATAAAGTATATACCAGATCCTATTATCATTGGATTTACAAATGGAATCGGCATAGTTTTATTTTCTACACAAATCAATGATTTTTTCGGGCTTGAAATTTCAAAAATTCCAACTGGTTTTATAGCAAAGTGGCTGGTTTATTTAAAAAGCATCCCATCAATGAATTGGTCAGCTTTTGCAATTGGAGCGGGTTCTTTGCTTCTTATGCTTTTTTATCCTAAGAAATTTAAAATTTTACCAGCTCCTCTTTGTGCTTTAATTGTTTCGACTTTAGTAGTCCAAATTTTTAATATCCCAGTAGATACAATTTTTAGTCATTTTGGAGACATGCAAAACACAGTAAAGCTAATTCCCGAAATACCGTATTTAAATTTTGAATTGCTGAAACAACTGCTGCCACCAGCTCTAACTATTGCTATTCTTGCGGGTATAGAATCTTTGCTTTCAGCAGTAGTAGCTGACGGAATGGTTGGTGCAAAACATAATTCAAACACAGAGCTTATAGCACAAGGTTTTGCAAATATAGGCTCATCTTTTTTTGGTGGTATCCCTGCAACCGGTGCAATTGCACGCACTGCGGCAAATATACAAAACGGTGGACGAACTCCACTAGCAGGGATTTTCCACGCAATTTTTATCTTTATAATAATGTCGCTTTTTATGAAGTATATTTCTTTAATTCCGATGGCTTCGCTTGCCGCTATACTTTTTACGATTTCCTATAAAATGGTGAATTTCAGAGCTTTTTTGGAAATTTTAAAAGCACCTGTAAGTGATTCTATAGTTTTGATTATTACATTATTGCTAACGGTTTTTGTAAATTTAGTTTATGCTATTGAAATAGGAATGCTGTTTGCTGCCTTTCTTTTTATGAAAAGAATGTCTGACATTTCAGGAATAGACGAATCGTCAGATGTTTATGAAGGAGTAGAAGAATTCGATTTAAAAGACAAAACAAAGCTAAAAGACGTAGTAATTTATGAAATTAATGGTCCTTTCTTTTTCGGAGCTGCAGGAACTTTCATTGAATACATGGAAAAGTTAAGAGATTGCAAAGCAATAATTTTAAGAATGCGCAAAGTTCCTGCAATGGACGAGACCGGCTATCACGCACTTTATAAAATTTATAAAAAATGTTTAGCCTCAGGCACAAGGCTTATCTTATGCCAAATCCAAAGACAACCTTTAAAAGTTTTGAGAAACTATGGGTTCATCTCTATTTTGGGACGTTCTAATTTTGCATTAAATGTAGACAGTGCCCTGAAAAAAGCCGAAGAGTACGTTAAGGAATTAAACCTTTACAACGAAACCTTCCATATTGACGATAAAAAAACCAACAAATAAAATCATAAACCACAAAAAACACTGATGTAAAGAGGGTAGGTAGCCATGAATCTTTTTAAACGACTTCTAACATTATCGCTCCTATTTTTATTATTAAACATAGACGCTTTTAGCAAAATAGATGACGGAAAAACTTACGAAAAACTTAAGCTACTTATTGACGTTATGGATATTATAGATAACCATTATGTAGACGAAACAGAAACTAAAGATTTAGCAACAGGTGCCATCAGAGGAGTTGTTGGCTCTCTTGATCCTTTTTCTCAGTACATGGAAGAAAAAGTTTATAAAGAAATGAAAACCGAAACGGAAGGTTCTTATGGCGGCGTGGGTTTAAGAATTATGGTCAAAGATAGTTTTATAACTGTTATTTCTCCAATGCTTGGAACACCAGCATATAAGTCTGGAATTTTACCAGAAGATAGAATTTTAAAAATCAACAAAAAAAGTGCTGTTGGAATGTCAAGTGACGAAGCTGTAAAGTTAATGAGAGGACGTGCTGGGACAAAGGTAATGCTTACTATTTCGAGAACCAATGCTGTTGAACCTTTGGTTTTTAACCTCAAACGTGCGAAAATAAAAATTGAGACTGTAAAAACATCAATACTTGACGGAAAGATAGCTTATATCAGACTTACAGAATTCAATACACAAAGTGCACGTGATATAAGAAAAGTTCTTGTAGATCACAAAAATAAAGGGATAAAATCATTAATTTTAGATTTGAGAAACAATCCGGGTGGTCTTTTAGATTCGGCCATAGAAATTGTGAGTATGTTTATAAAAGAAAAAACTCTTGTCCTCACAACTAAGGGAAGAGACGAATCTATTAAAAAAGAATATTTTACATCTGGAAATGGAGAATTCTCGGATATTCCACTTATTGTTCTTGTAAATAGAGGTTCGGCGTCGGCGTCTGAAATTGTATCTGGTGTTATGCAAGATTACAAGAGAGCTTTAATTATTGGCAACAATACTTTTGGAAAAGGAAGTGTTCAAACTGTAATTCCGCTTCCAGACGGAACGGCATTAAGGCTTACAATAGCAAAATACTACTTACCTTCAGGTCGTCCGATAAACCGTTCAGAAGGCAAAAAAAATATCAAAAACGGAATAACCCCGGATGTAGAAGTTTCTGTGACGATAGAAGAAGAAATAAAACTGTACATGCAAGGTGAAAAAATATTGCAAAAATACACCGTTGTGCAATCTACAAATTCGTTTCACAATAACGATTGCTTAGTAGAAGATAAAGTTTTAGACGCTGCAATAAAGCTAATAAAACAAAATAAAACTACACAAAATTAACTTGGTGATTAACAGACAAAAAAACACAGAATAGAGTAGTTATAGTTTATTTCATCTGTATTCTGTGTTTAGTTTTTCTACGGTAACAACAATTATTGGTTGAACTTCATTGCAAAATTCACCACCAATTAAAGCAAAAACTTTACTCTCGTACTGCTCCGTTGCCTTCTACGATATATTTTGTTGTTGTAAGTTCTTTTAGACCCATAGCTCCGCGTGCATGCAATTTTTGCGTGGAAATTCCTATTTCGCAGCCAAGTCCAAAAACGCTTCCATCATGAAGTCTTGTAGAAGCGTTTATTAACACAGCTGAAGAATCCACTTCATTTGCAAAGCGTTTAGCATTTTCCTCATTTTTAGTAATAATAGCGTCTGAATGATGTGAACCGTATTTGTTTATATGCTCTATTGCTTCTTGAACAGAACCAACAATTTTTATTGAAATCTTTAAATCATGATATTCTGTAGACCAACTTTCCTCTGTTGCCGGTTTCCCATTTTTAATTATTTTCAAGCTTTCCTGACAAGCAAAAATTTCTACTCCAGCTTGCTCATAAGAGTTGCAAATTTTAGTCAAAAAATCTTGAGACACGTCTTTGTGGACAAGCAAAGTCTCCATTGCATTGCATACTGACGGTCTTTGGCATTTGGCATTGAAAGCTACTTTAAGTGCACTATCGATATCAGCGTCTTTATCCACATAAGTGTGGCATAATCCTTTCCCGTGCGATAAAACAGGAATTAGCGACGAGTTTTTTACATAATTTACAAAATCTTCGCTACCACGTGGAATTATCAAATCGATCAAACCGTGCAAACGCAAAAGTTCTTGCACGGCAAGTCTATCGGACGTGTCTATAAATTGTATAGCACCTTCAGGCATTCCTGCATTTAACCCGGCTGAATATATGATTTTTGCAATAATCCTATTTGAATTTAAAGCTTCTGATCCACCTTTTAAAATGACAGCATTGCCTGATTTTAAACACAAAACAGCAGCATCAACTGTAACACCCGGACGTGCCTCATAAATCATAGAAACAACACCTAAAGGAACTCTGACTTTTTTTACAGAAATTTGTGTAGCAGGTTTTAATGTTTCAACCAAACTTCCAATAGGATCGTCTAAAAGGATGATATCTTTGACACCTTGAACAATCGTGGATATTTTTCTTTCATCTAAGCTTATTCTATCTATTAAGCTTTGCGAAAGACCGGCAGTTTTGGCAGCTTCTACATCTATTTCGTTGTGAAAAATAATCTCTTTTAAGTTGACATATAGACTTTCAGCTATCAAAGCAAGAATTTTGTTTTTTTCCTGCAAAGACAAAGTAGCAAGTTTTGCAGATGCTGATTTTGCAAGACAACTTTGAGAAAAAATTTTTTGCTTTATTTCATTATTTTCCATTTTTCACTCCAAAATATTATTTAAATATTTTTTTAAAAAAACTTTCATTTTGAAATTGCACATCTTGAGGAATTTCGCCCATAGACTTTGCATACTCAAACAAAGCTTCTTTTTGCTTTTCGTTTAAATTTTTTGGAACTGCTATATTTATTTTTACAAACAAATCGCCTCTACTCCTTCTACCAAGCTTTGGAAACCCTTGCTCGTGAATACGAAGCACAGTGCCAGCTTGAGTAGCCGGAGGAATTCTTAGTTTTAATTTGCTATCTATGACAGAAATTTCATGTTCGGCGCCCATTGCTGCTTGAGCAAAAGTGATGAATGTTTCCGTATGCAAATCATCTCCATGTCTTTTAAAATTCTTTTCAGGTTTTAAATGGACAACAACATGCAAATCACCCGATGGTGCACCATTTTTTCCGGCATTTCCGGAACCTGTAACTCTCAAAGCAGTTCCCTCGTCAACGCCAGGCGGAATTTTAACCCTAACTGTCTTTCTTCCTTTTACTGTTGCCGAACCACTGCATTGCGGACAAGGATTGGCAATTACAGTTCCGGTTCCTGAACAGTTAGGACAATCTTGCTGAAAAGAAAAGAAACCCTGCGAATAGCGTACTTGTCCTTTTCCCTTACATTTAGGACATTGCTTCGAAGCTGAACCATCACTTGAACCACTACCATGGCATCCGGGGCAAACTTCTTCTTTAAAAATGTCCAAGCTAATTTCTATACCTTTCATTGCATCAAGGTAAGAAAGTTCTATGTCACGCTGTAAGTCTTGTCCGCGTGAATAGTAACTTTTTGATTTCTTTGAAGTTTTTGCACCTCCAAAAAAATCACTAAAGATATCCCCCATATTACTAAACACATCGCCTAAATCATCAGCATTAAACCCACCGCCAAATGGATTTCCACCACCGGCTGTTCCCTCATGTCCAAAAGTATCGTATTGTTTCCTTTTTTGAATATCAGACAACACCTCATAAGCTTCATTTATCTCTTTAAATTTTTCCTCTGCTTCTTTATTACCCGGATTTTTGTCAGGATGATATTTTAAGGCCAATTTCCTGTAGGCAGATTTAATTTCATCCGTTGAAGAAGTTTTTTTTATTCCGAGTACGTCATAATAATCGCGTTTCATTTCAAAGTTACTCCTTAATTATTTTGTTTATTGCTATATTTCCTGTTCTTGCTTTTAAAACCAATAAAGACTTGCAGTACAGAACCTTGCAAAAACCTCGCAATCATAAAAGACAATTCTGCTAGCTTTTTACTTGCCCACAGAAAATACTGTTTAGCAAGCAATCCATTTACAAAAATTAATTTTTATCACTGTGAAAATCATCTTTATTAAAAAATCTAGCATATTCGCTCTTAAATACTAGATTAATTGTTCCAGTAGGTCCGTTTCTTTGTTTGTCAATGATAAGTTCAGCTACATTTTTTAAGTCGTCATCTTCTTTATTGTAATAACCTGGTCTATAAAGCATCCCTACAACATCCGCATCTTGCTCTATAGCGCCAGAATCTCTTAAATCTGAAAGTTGTGGTCTTGAATCTTTGCGACCTTTCTCTTCAGTTCTTCTTGAAAGTTGCGATAACGCCACAACAGGAACCTCTAAATCTTTAGCAAGTGCTTTGAGAGATCTTGAAATTTCTGAAACTTCCTGCTGGCGTGATTCAAACTTTTTGCCTGTTCCATTTATAAACTGAATATAATCTACAATTATAAGCGAAAGCGATTCACCTTTAGCTTTAAGATTGGTCGCAAGTTCCATGGCTCTTGCTCTCAATTCAGTTACAGTTATTAAAGAATTATCGTCTATATAAAGCGGAGCTTCTGAAATGGTTTTAGCCGCTGTCGTAATTCTTGACCAATTGTCAACACCAAATTGTCCGTTTCTTAAATGGGTTACGTTTATGCGGGCAAGGGATGACAAAAAGCGAGTAAGCAGAGAACTCGCATTCATTTCAAGAGAAAAAATTGCGACTGCTTTGTTTTTTTTTATAGCAACGTTTTCAGCGATGTTTAAAGCAAAAGCTGTTTTTCCCATAGATGGACGAGCAGCTATTATTATCAACTCTGAAGGATGGAAGCCTGTCGTTATTCTATCTAAATCTGTAAAACCTGTTGACAATCCTAAAACATCATTTTTGGTAGAGTGCAGTGCTTCCAAGTAATTAAGGGCTGGCGTAATAATTTCTGATAGCTTAATAAAAACTTTTTTGTTTTTAGCTTGGGAAAGTTTAAACAAAGTGGTTTGCGCCTCATCTAGTATTTCAGAAGGCAAAATGTTCTCGTTAAAAGCTTTTTCAGCCATTTCAGAACCGGTTTGTATAACTTTCCGCAATAAAGCCTTATCATGAACGATTTTTGCATGGGTTTCGGTATGTGCTACAGTTTGGATTGTATTAGTAAGTCTTGTTAAATACGACAGACCACCTACTTCTACGAAAGAAGGATTTTTATCTAGCTCGTTTAAAACCGTAAATACACTCACAGGTTCATTTTTATCAAGCAGACCACAAATAGTTGAAAAAATTTCTTTGTGGATATTTTTATAAAAATCTTTTTCTTCTGTAATGATCTCTCGTACTTTGAAAGCAACTTCTTTGTCTATTAGCATCGCACCCAAAACAGCCATTTCTACTTCGATGGATTGAGGTGGAATTTTTTCTATCATATTCTCCACGACAAAATCCTCCATATAACTACAAGTCACTTTTGATTTTAAAAACTAGCTATTGCACATTAATTCAAAACAGAAAACACAAATATCAAACTAAACGATTGACAGAACTTATCATGCGGCACAATGTGCATTATTTATTATCCTCTGCAATTACAGACAACTTTATTTTTGCACTAACTTCCGGGTGAATGCGAACACTTATCTCGTGATCACCAATATCTTTTATGTTTTCAGACAAGAGAATGCACCGTCTATCCACCTCGAAACCGCTATTAGATAAAAGTTTTGAAATACTTGCAGTAGTAACAGAACCAAAAACTTTACCATTTTCGCCAACTTTAACCTTAATTGTGAAAGTTTCAATTTCCATATTTTGAGCAACTGCTCGTGCACTATTTATGGTTTCTTCTCTTTGTTTTGCAAGTTTATCTTTTTCCCGTTCCCAAGTTTTAAAATTTTGTGCTGTGGCTTCCATTACAAGGTTTTTAGGAACAAGATAATTTCTTGCATAGCCAGCTGCAACTTCTTTTATTTCTCCCTGCTTTCCAACATTTACTATGTCTGTTCTCAATATGACCTTCATTTTTCCCCCAATAAAAAAAACAACTACTTGACAGCAAAAGGTAAAAGCGCCAACATTCTAGCTCTTTTTACCGCAGCACTAAGTTCTCTTTGGTGCTTTGCACAAGTTCCTGTAACTCGACCTGAAAAAATCTTTCCACTGTCTTCAACGAAAGCACGCAACATGCTTATGTTTTTATAGTCTATTTCAAGCTTATCAGCACAAAAACGGCAAATCTTTCTCCTTACCCGTCCAACTCTTTTAAACTTTCCTGCTAAACGACCAGAACCACGATTAGCCGTATTTTCGGAGCCAGGTTTTCTTGTAAATTGTTTTTTCATGCTAAATTGTCCTCTCTGTATTATTTGTTTTAAAAAGGTATGTATTCTTCATCACTGTCAGTTGACCCAGCGGGTGGCGCTCCAATATTATCTTGCACAACATGAGGCGTTGCAGCTATTTCTTTGTTACCGCCAAGATTAGAATCAGTCGGGACATAATTATCATTATCTTTTGTAATCATCAAAAATTGGACTCTTGAAGCAACAACTTCTAATCTGCTTCTGGTAGTTCCATCTTGAGCAGTCCATTTATTCGTGCTAAGCCGACCATCAATGTGAACTGGGAAACCTTTTTTTAACCGTTCACCACATCTTTCGGCCTGATCGCCCCACACCACAACCGGCACAAAAACGGGATCAGAATCTTTCCATTCTCCTGTAGCAGCATCTTTATACCTCCTGCTCATAGCAACATCAAAGGAACATACAGCTTTTCCGGCAGGAGTATGTCTAACATCAGGATCTTTTGTAAGTCTACCAACCATAACAACACTGTTTTGTTCAGGTAAACGATAGTTATTCTGCATTTGTTGATTCATTGCTTTTTACCTCTGGTAGATGTGAAAGTTCCGAGCTAGTGATGTTTTTATCACCAGCTTCTGGTTTGAAAGTATTAGCTTCGTCGCTTGTCGTGGCTAATTTGGCAGGTTCTTTTTTATCTTTTGTCTTGATTATAAGGTGTCTTATCACCCTATCGTTAAGTTTAAGGAAATTGTCAATCACGCGCACAGTTTCTCCATCCCCGGTAATTTCAAAATAAACATAACTTCCTTCATAAAATTTCGCAATTGGATAAGCAAGCTTTTTTCTACCCAGCTGCTGAATGCTCTTAACTTCACCTTTTGTCCCTTCAATAACCTTTGAAACTTTTGCACTGATAACTTCAATTTCTTCTGGTTGAACATCAGCGGCTACGATAAACGTTAACTCATAATTCATCAGCTGTTCTATCCTCCTTTTTGGAATTCCTTTAAGCATTCAAGCTTCAAAGGGTAGCTTTAGATTTTTCTAAATATTTGTTGAACTTTTAGTAGCGACGCACAGTTTATCTACACAATACGCTCAACATCTACTAAAACTCAAACAATCACTACAGCACAATCTAAAGCAAAGTGGAAAAAGATTGTAATATATTTTAAAATATTATGTCAAAATACTTATTACCCAGCAAAAATTTAACTATTTTTGTGTTCTGCATAGTATTTTTGCAAATAATGTTGGCTTAAACCTATTTTATTGCTTAATTCTTGTCTTGTTTCTCACATTCCTAATGCTTCTATTTTCTTGCGATACTCATTTTTGCGACGCGTAAAAGCTGTTATAACGCCAAAAGTTACACCTTGAAGCAACTTGTATTTTTCGGCTTTTGCCTTGTAGTTTTTTATTTGATTGCTATTGTCAGCTCTTATTTCCCCGTTTCTGTTATTTTTTTCAATAAATTCCATCAACAATTTTTCGTAAAACGGAGTTTTTCTTGCATATTGCCAAAAATAGTTGGCATTTGGAGATGAGGCTGCAAGCCATGGCT
This sequence comes from Elusimicrobiota bacterium, assembly GCA_031287735.1. Classification (GTDB taxonomy): domain Bacteria; phylum Elusimicrobiota; class Endomicrobiia; order Endomicrobiales; family Endomicrobiaceae; genus JAITSO01. Next base: position 26,597 of record JAITSO010000001.1, read on the forward strand.
TTACTACACCACAGTAATGTAAAATAAAAGGATCTTCCAAAAGAAAAACTGCCATTTGATACGGGATAGTATGCATCCCAGCTGTCCAATGAAACGGCGGATTCCATGCAACATTCCACGCGTTACTTATCCAATGTATGTGCTTGCCATTGGCAAGACTGTTTATAATGTCTTGATCAGGAAAAAACGGTTCTTTTATTTTCGCTAATTTCCTGATGAGCCCTTCTTGAATTTTATCTTTTATACACTGACTGACATTCCAAATCATAACTCCAGAATTGAAATAATTAAGCACGTCGTCCATTTGCAATGTTTCTTTGATATACGGTAATAATGTTTTTTGCTCATAAGTCCCACTAACAAATCCAAGTGTTGGTATTAAAAGCTCTCTCGCCGCTCCCCACCAATTATTCCCAATATCTATATCAAACAAATCCGCTATATCGCGCAATGCAACCATATCGCTATCCAAATACAGAACTTTATCGTATTGTGCAAATAACTCTGGAATGAATAACCTCTGATACATATCAACAGTGAAATGTTCCCTCGTAAAAAGTTTCTCTGCATGTCGTTGCAATAGTTTATTGCAGTTTATTGCACGAACCGATACATTTGTCGTTGACATTAATTCCAACAATCTTTTATTGTTTTCCGACACATCACTAACTGCAATGACTATATCGTAATTTCTGGATGGATTTGCGTGTTCTATTATAGACTGCAGCATAACTCCGCAATATGCCGCGTATTTGTTATTTGTCGCCATCATTATGGCTACTGCATTTTTATCAAATACCGGGTCAAATTCGATGCTCTCTGAATTCTTAGTAGAATAAGCGTCAACGCAATAATAGTTTGCATTGCTGTAACTATCCGTTCCTTTTACTACAATATCAACTCTTCCGTATTCGAGAATTTTTTTTCCTTGCGAACGCAGTATCTCAATAAAAAAACTCGTAATTCTTTCTCCGATAAAACCTGCATATCTTGATGTATATCGCCAACCGTTTGCAATTTCCGGACGTTTTACATCAACCATTTTCTCCAACTTATCTAAAATTGCGAAGCAAAATTTACACATAGTATCGAAATGTTCTGCTTTCATTATGCATAAATTTTGAAAATACATACCATTTCCATCAAGACACTTTTTTACAACTGGGTAAAATTGTGGAAAATCGATTTTTATTATTTCTACAACCCAATCAATATGCTCTTTAATGTGATTGCAGGCAAAATGTTCATAAACACTGCCTTTAAAAAAATTATCTTCTTTGGTTTGCGTTATAACATCGACATTCTCCATTGTCCGTAACACATTTTCTGTCGTAAGCCCAAGTCCTTTCACAAAATTGTCGGGATCTACAATATCTTCCAGAAAAACTCTTCTATGTTTTTCATTAGGTGAAAGTAAGTCTAATAATCTACGATAGTGCATTAAACCTTTAATCTGCGCATCGCTATTTTTCCACAACCAATAAAGTGCGGTATGTTCGCCATACCACCTGTTTTTAGCAGAAATGTTGTCTCCATCGTTGTCCCCGCAAAGACCAAGATCAATGGCAGCACTTGCCTTGCCAAGTTGCATTGGCTCTAGTACGTCACTTTTAAAAATCAATGACGGTTTATGGTAACACACTGCAATATTAACCTTATTTTCCAAGTTATCACTCCTTTTTCAAATAGTAAGCTAAATTAACGAGTAGCAGTCAGTGTACTTATTTCCGTTATGATATTCAACAACCAATCCTTCTTGTCTTCTTGCTTTCTTAATTAGCACACTGAAATTATTGTATTTTTACTTACCAGAAAGTATAATAACAAACACAGTCTACATGCTGTTTTAAGAAATGGCTATCAAAGTATTTGCAGTTAGGTGGGAAATAAATGATTAAAGAAGCAATTTATGAAATTGTTAATGGACAAAATCTAAGCATCGAAACGACAAAAGAAGTGATGAACGAAATAATGGACGGAAAAAGCACTGATGCACAAATCGCTTCATTTCTAACAGCAATGAGGTTAAAAAGTGAAACTATTGAAGAAATAACTGCTTGTGCTATGATAATGAGAGAGAAAGCCCAAAAATTAAACCCTAAATTTGATGTTTTAGATATTGTAGGAACTGGCGGCGATGAGCTTGCAAGTTTCAATATATCTACAATTTCATCTTTTATTATAGCTTCCGCTGGCATTCCGGTTGCAAAACATGGCAATAGAAGCGTTTCTAGTAAATGCGGTTCTGCTGATTTATTAGAAGCTTTAGGGATAAACATATTGCTTTCGCCTGCTCAATGCGAAGTTGTTTTAGAAAAAATTGGAATGTGTTTTCTGATGGCTCAAACTTTTCATTCTTCTATGAAATATGTCGCAAAAGTGCGAAAAGAATTAGGGATAAGAACAATTTTCAATATTCTTGGACCACTTGCGAGTCCTGCAAAAGCTGCATATATTTTAGTTGGAGTTTACGATGAAACCCTTGTGGAACCTTTGGCAAATGTTTTGGCAAATTTAGGAGTTAAACGTGCAATGGTAGTCCACGGACATGACGGTCTCGACGAGGTGAGTATGTCTGACACCACCACTATCTGTGAAGTTAACAATTCAAAACTTAACAGCTTTTTTATAACTCCAGAACAATTTGGATTTAAAAGATGCAAAATCACCGAACTTATAGGTGGTGATCCGCAAAGAAATAAGGATATAGCATTAAATATTTTAAACGGAGAAAAAAGTGCAAGAAGGGATACTGTAATCCTAAATTCAGCAATTTGTCTCTATATGTTTTACGACAACATAACTCTTAAAGAATGTATAAAAATGGCAAATGAAACGATAGACAGTCGGAAAGCTCTAAATAAGTTGGAAGAATTTATAGAAGTAAGCAATAGTTTTACAAAATGATTGCAAACCAAAATAACTTTTCACAAAAAACCAAAGCATGTTTTGCACTTACCTCTTTGTTATCTGGTTATTTTTAAATGGAGCTTTTAATGGCAAATATTTTGGTAACAGGTGCTACTGGGTTTGTTGGCAGCCATATTGTAGAAACTTTGCTTGAGAAAAAGCATAAAATTTTTTGCTTTGTAAGAAAAAGTTCTAATTTAAAGTGGATTAAGAATTTAGGTGTTGAGTACAAAATTGGAGATTTTATCGACGTCAAGTTTTTAAAGTCAGTTGTAAAAAATATGGATTTTATAGTTCACTGCGCAGGAGTCGTTAGAGCAAATTCTCAAAAAGAGTACTTTGAAATTAATGTTGAAAACACTAAAAATTTATGCGAGTCAGTATTAAGTTCAAACCCCTGCTTAAAAAAATTCATATTCATATCTTCGCAAGCGGCTATGGGTCCTTCAACAGAAAGTATTAGAAAAATTGCAGATGCTGAAAACCCTGTTTCTGATTATGGCTTTAGCAAGCTTTATGCCGAAAAACAAATCAAAAAAATCTTTTTCGAGAAAATTCCTTATACTATTTTTAGACCTGCAAGCGTTTACGGTCCTCGAGATAAAGATATTTTTATATTTTTCAATTTGGTTCATAAACATTTAAGACCTTTTACAACAACAAAAAGGCTTTTGCAGCTTGTGTTTGTTAAAGACATTGCAAACGCTGTATCAAATGCCATGGAAAATCAAAATACTATCAACAAAACTTACTATCTTGCTGAAAAGTCCATTTATTCTTGGGAAGATATTGCAAGGATAATTTCTACATGCTCTAACCGTAAAACATTTCCATTGCCACTTCCAGATTTCATTTTTAAAATTGCAGGGTTTATCGCTCAAATAGTTTCTCATATAAGTAAAAGTCCTGCTGTTTTAAACCATCAAAAAATTACAGAAATGCTTCAAAGCAGCTGGACTGCCGACACAAGCTCTTCACAAAGTGATTTAAATGTGAACTTCACGAGTTTTGAATTAGGAGCAAAAATAACGTACAATTGGTATATAGATAACAAGTATTTCTAACCCTACCAAAGCAAAAATCAGGAGATTTTAATGAGTTTAGACATATTCGCAAAATGCAATAATTTTCTTGCAGCAAGCAAGTTAAAAGAAATGAACGTATATCCGTATTTCCATAGAGTAGAATCAGCACAAGGACCAGAAATTATTGTAAATGGCAAAAAAAAAATCATAGTATGTTCAAACAATTACCTCGGGCTTGCAAACCATCCTAAAGTTATAGAATCCTCCATAAAAGCAGCAAAAAAATACGGTACATCTTGCACTGGCTCAAGACTATTAAACGGAAGCAATGACCTGCACGAAAAAGTCGAAAAAAAATTTGCAAAGTTTGTAGATAAAGAGGATGCTATCCTTTTTACTACCGGTCATCACTCTAATTTAGGTGCACTTTCTTGTTTAGTTGGTAAGGGCGAAACTTTTATTACAGACAAGTTAGACCACGCCTCAATTATAGATGGTTGTCGTTTGTCTTTTGGCGATATGTCAAGATTTAGACATAATAATATGGAAGATCTTGAAAGGCAGCTTATAAAAAATAAAGATACCGGAATGTTAATTGTTGTGGATGGAATTTTCAGTATGGAAGGAGATATTGCAAATTTGCCGGAAATTTCAAAACTTGCAAAAAAATACGGTGCTAGAATTTTCGTAGATGAAGCACACTCTTTAGGTGTAATAGGCGAAAATGGGAAAGGTACTGGTAGTCATTTTAATCTTGAAAAAGAAGTCGATATTTTAATGGCTACAGCCTCAAAATCTCTTGCTTCAATAGGCGGTTTTATAGCAAGTAGTGCAAAAATTGTAGATTTTATAAAGCATAATGCAAGAACCATGATTTTTACCGCAAGTCTTCCGCCTTCTTGCGTAAGTGCAATAGACACAGCATTAGATTTGCTTATAACTGAACCAGAACGAAGAATTAACCTGCTAAAAAATGCAAAAACTATGAAAGAAGCATTTAGATCTCTCGGATTTAATACAAATAACTCAGATTCTCCAATAATACCTCTTACTGTCGGAACTGACGAAATTGCCTTTAAAATGTGGAAATATCTTTTTGACGAAGGTATTTTTGCCTCGCCTGTAGTAACCCCTGCCGTTCCTGAAGGACAAGCAATAATAAGAACAAGTTTTATGGCAACACACTCACAGAAACACTTAGAATTTACCATTGAAAAATTCAAAAAAGTAGGGAAAATTTTAGGCATAATTTAAAAACTTTGTCCTAAAATACACACAAAAGGATAACCAATGTCCAACAGCCTTCAAGATTCTAAGCTTGAAATGATAAGAGACATAGAAAAGCGTGTATCTGATAAGATATTAGAACCCACAAATGCTGAGCTTTTAAAAAAGATGATAAGTCGTG
>JAITSO010000002.1 GCA_031287735.1 Elusimicrobiota bacterium
CCAATGCAAACGCGTGGTTATGAAGAAGAAAAACTGCAATGCACTTTAAAAAGTGCAATAAACATAGCACTAACCAAAAATTTAAACTTATCGGCAAACGCAAAATACTCTAAATCTACCACACAAAACAACCTCGCCGCCTCCACTTCAATATCTTATAAGTTCTTAACTAAAGCTGATTGATATGTAAATCCTAAAACTGAATGTTAAAACATTCAGTTTTAGGTTAAATTAACGAATTTTTCGGCAATTTGATTAAAAACAAAAATATATTTCTTTGAAATTTTTATTCTGTTGTTTTCATTGTATAAAGTTTTATCTTTTAAACATTCTGAAAGAATTTTATAGAAAGGGTCCTGCAAAAAACTTTCTACTTCCACACCTTCATTTAGTAACCTTAAACCCAAAATTATACGTTCAGTTTTATATAAATTATCATCAATAAATTCAGATTCTGAAACATTTAAGTTTTGGTTTGAAAAATCTATGTATTTTTTAATGTCACTTATGTTTTTGTATCTTTTTCTTTTGAAATACCCACTTGCACTTGCACCCACGCCGATGTATTGGCAATTACGCCAATAATTTGAATTGTGAAAAGATTCTTTATTTTCTTTTGCCCAATTAGAAATCTCATAATGATTAAACCCTTTTCCGTGCAAAAACGAAACCGCTTCTTCATACATATTTCTTTGTAAATCATCGTCAGTGCAAACACCGTTTGTGTAAAAAAAAGTTCCTTTTTCTATAGATAAAGGGTATAGAGATAAATGAGTGCTTTCAAAAATGGCAGTTTGGTTTAAGGTTTGCTTCCAAGAATATAAGTCTTGTGTTGGAATACCGTAAATTAAATCTATGTTGATATTTTCAAACTTGAAGTTTTTTATAAGTTCATAAGATTTGCAAAACGTTTTAAAATCATGGGGCCTACCTAAAATCTGAAGTATTTTATCATCAGTAGATTGCAAACCTACGCTTAACCTTTCAACGCCAAAATTTTTTAAAACTGCTAATTTTTCTATATCTACAGATTCAGGGTTTAGCTCAAAAGTGTACTCTTTAAGTTCCGACAAATTGAGAGTTGTGTTTATGGCATTGAGAAGCTTTTCTATTAAATTAACAGGTAAAACGGAAGGTGTTCCGCCGCCTATGTAGATGGAAGTAACATGATAATTTTTAAAATCTTGTAGGTTTTTTATTAAAGCGTTTATGTAGCTTTTAGCTATTTCTGAAGAATAATTTGATGAAAAAAAGTCACAATAGAAACATTTGCACCTACAAAATGGTATATGAACATAAAGACCTAAAATTTCACTATTCATAACTTATAGATTTTAAAACATGGATGTTATTTTTTCATGTAAAGCTTTTTTTCATTTACAGAAAGTTTTTCTATTGAATATCTTAACATTGTTCTTGGCATAGATTTTGAGTATTTGTTTAAGAATGTAGTTAAGACTTTTAAATTTTTTTTGCCAACTTCTCTTAACATCCAACCAGTTGCTTTATGTATTAAATCGTGTTTATGGGTCAAAAATAACTTTGCAAGTTCTATTGTTTCTTCAAATTTATCCTTTTTTATGAAATAGAGCGTTGATACCATTGCAATTCTTTCTTTCCAAAGGTCGCATGATTTTGCAAATTGCCAAAAAATTTTTAGATTATTGCTGTACCAGAATTCTCCGGCAATGTTTGGAGCGGATAAATCTACTAGATCCCAGTTATTGATGTGTTTTGAATTTCTAATATATGTTTTCATTATGGGAGGTTTTTGTTTTTCAGCAGATTTGTATTTTTTTATCAAAATAAAAATAGCACTTAAACGAACTTCATGTATCTCATTTTGCAGCAATATTTCTGTTTCTTTAAGAGAAATATTTTTCCAATACTTTTCTGAAACAAGCCTTATTTGAGGAACTTTTATCCCCCAAAATTTATCACCTTCTCCATAACCACTTTTAAAAGCTTTGAAAAATTTATAATTGTGTTTTGCAAATGTAGCATCTGAAAATTTTTTTAAATCATTTAAAATTTTGCTTTTAAAGTTAGAGGTCGACATATTTTCTCAAAAGAATTGATAAAACAAAAAATAGAATTGTGCCAAAGAAGAAAAGAGAAGCTAAATTGATTTTAATTATTCTCAATATTTTATGGAAAACTAAAAACAGCAATGCAAAAACAATGCCAAAAACTATAGAATGAACTATTAAAGCCAAAGATGTTGTCATTTGAAACTCCTAAATTTTATTTTTTAAAAGTTAACTATGCTTGCTTCAATTTCAGACATTGCTTTTTCCGCTAATTCTTGCGATGGTGCTTTACCATGCCAATCTGCGGAATTTTCCATAAAAGAAACGCCTTTTCCTTTGATGGTTTTTGCGATGATTGCGGTCGGTTTTTCTTTATTGTTTTTGAATTGATTATAAGCTTTGTCTATTTCTGGCAAATTATGACCGTCAACGGATAATGTGTTCCAACCAAAAGATTTGTATTTTTCTGCCAAAGGCGCAATATTTAAAACATCCTTTGTCCAACCGTCTATTTGTAAACAGTTATCGTCGATAACTGCACACAAATTGTCAAGCTTGAAGTGTGCTGCAGACATTACAGCTTCCCAAACACTGCCCTCTTGTTGTTCGCCATCGCCCATAAGAACGTAAACTTTGCTGTCTTTTTTCAACCGTTTTAGACCGATGGCAATTCCGGCGCCTATTGACAACCCATAGCCCAAAGAACCTGTTGATATTTCAATCCCAGGCAATTCCTTATCGCTTGCTGGATGTCCTTGCAATCTACTGCCACTTTTCCTTAAAGTCCATAACTCGTTGTTATCAAAACAGCCAATTTGCGATAGAACTGCATACAATACCGGACAAACATGACCTTTTGACAAGACAAAGTAGTCTCTGTTTTCATCTTTATAATTTTTGCTGTTAAGGTTTATGTGATTAAAATATAACGACACCATCAATTCTACCGCTGAAAGACTACCGCCTGGATGTCCTGACCCAGCAATTGTAATCATTTTTATAATATCTTTTCTAACATTAGCCGATATTATTTTTAAGTCTGTTTCTTTCATTATAGCCTCTTTTTATTGGCTGTTTTATTTTACCTTTTTAAGCACTTATAATTTTCCTTGCCAATCCAAAATCAAGCCGTCTGCGGTAAAGTCCATCTTTTCTTAAACCTTTAAATGCCGTTAAAAAAACATCTTTTGTTTTATTTCTAAAATCATTTAAAATTTCATTTAAATCGTCAACTTTAATTTTTTTATTTACTTTGATTTTTATTATTGAGCGGCAAGAAGTTGAAACTTTGTAATTTGTTAATTCTTTTACATTACAAAATCTAATTGAAGCAGAATCTGTATTATCTATTGCAAAAAGACCTAAATTGGCGCCATTAGAGTTAAATTCAATTCTATCGTTGTTGTTTATTTGTGGAATAAGTTTTTGCATATCATAGTATTTGCCGAGATAATTACTATTTCTATAAATTTCAAAGTCATAAGTTAAATTCGGCGACCAAAGAGCTAAACAAGCCGGTGCCTCTGTATCGTCAAAGATTTCATAAGCTAATGATATAACGCGAGAAAGTCTGTCATGAAATATGCCGGCTGTAATAAAACTTTCAGGAATTATTGCGGCAACATATTCGCAATTTTGAAGGCATTTTGCTATGGCAAATTTATACAAATCATCAAATTCAGGGTTGGGAAAAGGCAAATTCCTGCGTGTTGCTGAATTTTTGGCAAGCCAAGGTGGATTTGTTATGCAAACCTTATGATTTTTAGGAAAATCTTTTAAGCTATTGCGATACATAACATCATCTGAATTTGGCGAAATATCATAACTTTTAAAACATTTTGCGTAACCTAAATTCTGTAGCAAAGAAATTATATTATTTGCACCTGCAAATGGTTCTAAAACGATCTCGTTTTTGAGATTAGCTTTTTTTGCCCATTGCTTGAAAGGTTTTAAAGAAAAAGGATTGCCTACTGTATAATACTGTCCTAATTCTCTTTTCATAAAATTAAATCCATTAAAGTAAAATTGTGCTTTTTATTGTTCCAAACGTTTTATTTTTTCTATTCTTTTCAGATGTCTTATTTCAAACGGAGTTTCAAGAAAAATTTTTATTCTATGGCAAATTTCATCGGCTGATGCTGTTCTTGCACCTAAACATAATACATTTGCACAATTATGTTTGGCCGCAAGTTTTGCACTGCTTTCATCCCAACAAACTGCTGCGATAATTCCATTGATTTTATTGGCCGCAATAGACATGCCTATTCCTGTCCCGCAAATAAGAATGCCTTTGTCAGATTTTTTCCCCGCTACAGCTTCTGCTACTTTCTTTGCATAATCAGGATAATCGCAGCTTTCTTTACCGCTGAAACCAAAATCTTCTACTTGATAACCGCTGTTTTTAAGATAAAATTTTACACTATTTCTAATCTCTGCAGCACTATGATCTGTACCAAAGGCAATTTTTAAAGGCATAACTTAAATTGGTTCAGAAATTTATTTTGCGAAATTGATGAGTTTTGCAAAATCTTCTATTTTCAAACTTGCTCCGCCTACAAGTCCGCCGTCAATATCATTTTTTTTCATAAGATCTGACACATTGCAAGGGTTTACAGAACCACCGTAAAGAATCCTTACTTTATCTGCGGCAGTTGCATACATTTGTCTGTATATTTTTCTAATAAACTCGTGAACTTCCTGTGCTTGTTCTGGAGTTGCAGTTTTCCCTGTTCCAATTGCCCAAACCGGCTCATAAGCGATAACTATGTTTTCAGCTTCCTGTACACTTAAATTTGCAATTCCTTCTTTTACTTGTTTTTCTATAATTTTAAAAGTTATGTTTTCTTCTCTTTCTTTAAGAGTTTCACCTACGCAAACAATAGGAATAAGCCCGGCAGCTATTGCAGCTTTTGTTTTTTTGTTGACTGTTTCATCTGTTTCGCCAAAATATTGTCTACGTTCGGAATGTCCTATTATTACATAAGAGCAGCCAGCATCTTTTAGCATTGAAGGCGAAATTTCACCTGTGAAAGCTCCTTTTTCTTCCCAAAAAATGTTTTGGGCACCTAATTTAGCACTTGAATTTTTAAGTTCATTGTTTACTGCATAAAGTGCTGTAAAAGTAGGACATACTAAAATTTCAACATCTTTTACATCTGCAACAGTGTTTTTAAGTTCTTTAATAAACGATACTGCGTCTGGAATAGTTTTGTTCATTTTCCAGTTTCCAGCCATCAATGGTTTCCTCATAAAATCTCCCTTATAATTGTATTTTTTGCGTTTAATGTTTTTTGTTATTATGCCTGGTTATTTTCAGCAGCTCTTTTGTTTAAAAATTCCCAATTTCTATCAACTTCCTTTTGAATCTCTTCAATAACCCCCGCATTTTCAGGTTTAAATAAATGTTTAAACCTACCTTGTAGTTTTAAAAATTCCGTTACCGGCTTTTTTTCTTTTGGCTTGACATTGATTTTATAAACTCCGTTTTCAATTTCGTAAGAAGACCAAATGCAAGTTTCAATTGCAAGTCTTGCAAGATTCATCGTTTCTTCCGGGTTATAGTTCCAGCCGAGCCGGCAAGGGGTAAAAACATTTATAAAAGTCGGTCCGTCGACGGCTAAAGCTTTTTGGACTTTTGTGATAAAATCATTCCAATTTCCAATGTAAGATTGCGCAACGTAAGGGATATTATGAGCTGCGATAATAGCGGTCAAATCTTTTCTGCTTTGTTCTTTTCCATGTTTTGCTTTTCCATCTGGTGCTGTGGTAGTGGTAGCACCTCTGGGGGTAGCACCGGAGCGTTGAATGCCGGTATTCATATAAGCTTCATTGTTATAACAGATATAAAGCATTCTATGACCTCTTTCCATTGCACCGGATAAAGACTGCAATCCAATATCATAAGTTCCGCCGTCACCTCCAAAAGCTATAAATCTTATATCATCTTTGATTTTGCCTTGTTTTTTTAAACTTTTGTAAGCGGCTTCAATACCGCTACAAGTAGCGGCTGAATTTTCAAAAGCGCTGTGAAAAAATGAATTTTTCCAAGCAGTATAAGGAAAAACAGTAGTAGATACTTCTAAACAACCAGTTGCACTTGTTACAACAACAGGTGTGTTACCCACTGCGATCATCGCTTGTCTTGCCATAATGCCTGCTCCGCATCCAGCACAAAGTCGATGCCCGCCGGTTAGATGTTCAGGATTTTTGCTGAGTTCTTTTAAATTTGCCATTTTAATTCTCCAAATTAGGGTAAAAAGTAACCCATTTTTTATTTTTTATGCGGATAATAACTCTTTTATTGCCGCAAATGCAGAAAGCAACAAAGTAGCAATATTTAAATACAACATGTGAGCTTCAAATTTTGAAGAAGCACTGCTTTTAACAGACTTTATCCATACGAATATGCCGGTTGCGGAATTTAATATCGCAAATATCCACAATAAGACGATAATTTTAGGTTCAAAGATGGGAACATTAAAAATATAAAAATATATATCATCTACTACTCCTATTGTGTCAAGCAAAAATATAAGCAACGACACCAAAGATACTGAGCTGCACAAGAGCAATAAAAATTTTTTAAGAGTGTTCAAACAGATGCCTCCTATAAAAGTTCACTATATAACCAACAATAAAGTCTAACTTCCAAACATGCATCAATAATTTTACATTGTTTTCTTAATTCTAACATTTACATATTCAGGCGATATAGGTGGTGTTTTGTTTCCGTCTTTAATTTTTACAAGATCTTCAAAAATTCCTGAAATATGAGAAATGCTTATTTCTCTTCCACCAAGGCCGTAAACATAGTTTGCAAGTTTTGGAACAGTAGCACCTGCTGCATACAAGGAAGCTGCTACATCTGAATAAAGAGGAGCAAAAGCACCTGAACAAGCATCGGCTTTATCCATAATTCCTATAGCCTTAACATGTGCTAAATCTTTCGCAATCTCTTCAACTGGGAAAGGTCTAAAAAGACGTATTTTTAAAAGTCCAGCTTTAATCCCATTTTTACGCAGGCTATCTACAACAACTTTTGTTGTTCCGGCTGTTGAACCTATTGCTACTATTGCAATTTCAGCATCGTCAAGTTTGTATTTTTCATAAAAATCATATCTACGTCCAAAAGTTTTCTCAAAATCTTTTGCGACTTCTAAAACTATTTTTTTAGAATCTCTCATAGCTTGTGCAACTTGAAATCTATGCTCAAAATAGTAATCCTGCAAATCAATAGAACCTAGTGTGTATGGTTTTTTTAAGTCTAATAAATATCTTTTTGGTTCATATTCTCCAATGAAGTTTTTAACATCTTCATCTGGATAGGTTTCTACAACTTCCATGCAATGAGAAATTATAAAGCCGTCTGTTGTAACAAGTGCTGGCAACTTTGCTTTTTCAGCAATTTTGACAGCTTGGATTAGGTTATCGTAAGCTTCTTGAGAATTTTCCGAATAAATTTGTATCCAACCTGAATCTCTTGCACCCATAGTATCTGACTGATCACCATGAATATTTATAGGTGCAGAAATTGCTCTATTAACTTCAGCCATTACTATAGGAAGTCTTAAGCCGGCAGCTATATAAAGCATTTCCCACATAAGGCTTAAACCTTGCGAAGATGTGCCGGTCATTGCTCTGGCTCCGGCAGCAGAAGCTGCTATAGTTGCAGACATAGCTGAATGTTCGCTTTCTACTGCGACATACTCGCTTTTTACAATACCGTCAGCTACAAACTGAGAAAATATTTGGACAATTTCTGTTGCGGGTGTTATAGGATAAGCGGCGACAACATCTGGTTCTATCTGCCGCATTGCTTCAGCCATTACTTCATTTCCGGTTTTTGCAGCAAGTTTTCCTTTTGAATATACTGGTTTTATCATTATAAACCTCCCGGTTCTTTTATTTTCTCTTCTATTTCTTTTATGCTTTTGGTCAAGCTTTTTATTTGTTCGGCTATTATCCTTATTTTGAATTTTATGGCTTCAGGTATTTTTAACTTTTCTAATTTTTCTAATGCTTTATTGCTACCAAACAGCTGTTTTTGGTTTTCTATTCCGTTCTCACTTAGTATGGTACGCATTTCTTTTTTCAGACCATCGCATGACCTTGCTAATTTGTCTTGAGCATCAATCAGATTTTCAAATTCAACTTTTGCTTTACCCATTTAATTTACCTTTCTTTCTATTTTTTGATAACTCATAATTTATTTATGAAATCATTTTCTTTCTACTTCCATAGATAAAGCTGCAATTTTAGGTGGGCACTCTCTTGCACAAATGCCACATCCTTTGCAATAGTTATAATCTATTCCTGTCACAACTGTACCTTTCTTTTCGTCGGGGGCGGTTTTAATTGCACTGTCAGGGCAAGAAATCCAACAAGTTAAACAATGAATGCATTTATCCTTGTTCCAAACAGGTCTTTGAGAACGCCAACTTCCAGTATGAAATTCCGCGGCTGTTCCTGCTTCAACAAGTCCGCCAGCTTCTAATTCTGCTGCACTTAATTTTTTATCCGCCATTTTTTCCTCCAGCTTTAAATATTTTAATTTTTAACTTCATTAAAAGCACGTTTTATAGATTCTATGTTTCCATCAATAACCTCAGGTTTGTGTCTGAACTTTTTTGTGAGCTTTTCTTTTGTATCGTTTAATACTCCGTCAATATCTAATGTGCCGATAACTTTCACTAAAGCTCCAAGCATAGGAGTATTTGGTTTGTCTTGCTTAATTGTTTCAAGTGCGATTTGGCTTGCATTGACTGTATAGACTTGCTTTGCGTCGATGTGGAGTTGTTTGGCAACTTCTTGTGGCGAAAACGAAGAATTCACAATAACTTTTCCTCTTTCTCCAATTCCTTCTGCTACAGGAACAGTTTCCATAAGCGTTGGATCAAGAATTACTACATACTGTGGATTTGTAACACCTGAATGTGTGGTGATAGGATTTTCGCTAATTCTGTTAAAAGACTGAACTGGTGCGCCCATCCTTTCGGGGCCGTACTCAGGAAACGCTTGTACATATTTACCAGTAGACAGAGCGGCTTCAGCAAACAAAAGAGCTGCTGTCTTTGCACCTTGACCGCCGCGTCCATGCCAACGAATTTCAATCATACTTGATGACATTTTTCCTCTCCTTTTCAAACATAATGGACATAATACTTTGTCGAATTATAAAATGCTATGTTTATTTTTGTACCTGGTTCAGAATAAAAAGTTTATACTCAATAGAATCTACTAATGCTTGCCAAGAGGCGTCTATTATATTTTCACCTACCCCAACAGTACCCCATATTTTCTTGCTATCACTGGTTTCAATTAAAACCCTTACTTTTGCGGCCGTATTTGCGTCGCTGTTTATAACACGGACCTTAAAATCAGTTAAGCGAATGTTTTTAATTTCTGGGTAGTGCCGTATAAGTGATTTTCTCAAGCAGTTGTCCAAAGCGTTAACTGGTCCTTCGCCTTCTGCGACTGTGTATTCTTCATTACCGTTTATATCAAGTTTTATAGTAGCTGTAGAAGTTATTTTTCCAGAAAAATCTTTTTCTATACGAACGTCATAATTTTTTAATGAAAAGAAAGTAGATTTATTTTTGTATAGTACTTTTTTAGCAAGAACAAAAAACGAAGCATCGGCGTTTTCGTATTGATAACCCTTGTTTTCCATTGCTTTTACTGCTTCCATAACTTTTTTAGAACTAACAGCATTGTCGCTTTCTTCAAACCCGTCAAAACCTTTAATTTTTACACAAATATTACTTTTGCCAGACATATCGCTTATCAAAATTTTTCTTTCGTTGCCTACTGAAGCCGGATCTATGTGCTCATAAGTTTTTTGCAATTTTGCAACAGCACTTGCGTGAATTCCTGCCTTGTGTGCAAAAGCGTTCCTGCCGACATAAGGCAAATCGTCATTTGGGACCAGATTAATAATTTCATATATATAACGAGAAACGTCTGTTAATTTTGAAATGTTTTTAGATGGAATGCAAGTAAAGTTATTCTTAATTTGCAAAGCTGGTATTATAGAACAGATATTGGCGTTTCCGCATCTTTCGCCTATCCCGTTAATTGTTCCTTGGACAAAAACACAACCTTCTTCTACGGCAATTATAGAATTTGCAACTGCACAATCGGCGTCATTGTGTGCATGTATACCAAACTTCACTCCCGGGAACGTCAAAATGGTCGCTTTTACTATAGTTTGCATTTCCGATGGTAAAATAGAACCATTTGTTTCGCAAAGGCATACAATGTCAGCATTTGCTTTTTGCACAGTAGCGATAACTTCAAAAGCATAATCTTTGTTATTTTTAAATCCGTCAAAATAGTGTTCAGCATCAAAAATGACTTCAATTTTTTTTGATTTTAAAAAAGAAATGCTGTCGTAAATCATGCGGAGATTTTCTTTATTGGTGGTATTTAAGGCACATCGAACATGCAAGTCCCAGGCTTTGCCGAAAATGCAGGCAGTTTTAACACCGGATTTAATAATTTCTTGCAAATTAGAATCAGCACTTGCTTTTGTATTCTTCTTTCTTGTAGAACCAAAAGCTGTGAGTTTTGAATTTCTCAACTCTATTTCTGCCATCCTGGCGAAAAACAACCTGTCTGTAGGATTTGCACCTGGCCAACCACCTTCAACGTAAGTAACTCCGAAATCGTCTAAAATTTTTGCTACTTTTACCTTATCTTCGACACTAAAAGAGACATTTGCACTTTGGGCACCGTCTCTCAAAGTTGTGTCAAATATATCTATCTTATTCATGGTACAAATCCTTCAATCTGAAAGCACTACTGCAGGTATTCTACTTTATTTTGCTTTTCTTGTAAAATTTTTCTAACAGAGTGTTCATAGAGGTTGGAGTGCTTTATGCAGTTTTACCAAACTATCAAAATAAAGTATACTGCCGGGTATGCAGTCGGGATGGTTATCGCAGAAGCAAGTGCAATGCTGTTTTTTAACAATTTGCTCTTGCATAAATTGATGGGTAGCTATGCTTTTATATTTGGTAAAAATGTTAAACATGATGCAACTAATTTAAATCTTTGGAGGTTAATATGGCTGATAAGTTTTCATTTGATATTGTTTCAGAAGTCAATATGATGGAAGTGGAAAACGCGGTAAATCAAGCACAAAAAGAACTTTCTACAAGGTTTGATTTTAAAGGAAGCAAATCATCTATAGAATTAAATAAAAATGACAAAAAAGTAACTTTAGTGGCAGATGATGACTATAAAATGAAAGCATTAAAAGATGTCCTGGAAAGTCGTTTTGCTAAAAGAGGTGTATCCATTAAGTCTTTAGATTACAAAAGCCAGGAAAATGCTTTTGAAGGGTATGTCCGGCAAACTGCCGAAATTATTTCTGGACTTCCAGCAGACAAAGCTAAAGAGCTTTCAAAAATCATTAGGGATTCCAAAATAAAAGTTCAAACTCAAATAGATGGGCAAAAGGTAAAAGTTACTTCATCTAAGAAAGACGATCTACAACAGGTAATAGCGTACTTGAAAAACACTGCTTTTCCACTGCCATTGCAATTTACAAATTACAGATGAGTGAGCGGAGATGGGTTTTTTCTAAAAAAACTTATTCTGCGATCAAAGTGCTGGGTTAAAATTTTTTGCTTGCCGTAAGAACACCAAATTAACGATTGAATGATAGCTTTTAGATTAAAGGTTTTTTGTGCTTGGTTAGACTTTTCGTAGATTTGTCGTAAACTCAATAGCCAATCCTTGTTGCACCGGTTTGTATAATTAAATTTTTTCAGCAACTCTTAATTTCGCACTTCTTGAACGCACATTGGTTTTTATTTCTTCTAATGAAGCAGTGACTATTTTTTTTGTTAAAATTTTATAAATGCTTTTATTAGAATTTTCTTTAAAGTTCTGTTTAACAATGGTATCCTCTAAAGAATGAAAACTTATTATGGCAATTCTTGCACTTGTGTTTAAAATTTCTGGAGCACTTTCTAATAGAATCCTTAAATTATCCAACTCGTTATTAACAACAATTCTTAAAGCCTGAAAAGTTTTTGTAGCCGGATTTATTTTGCCTTCCGCTCTTTTTACAGAGCAGATTATTTCTTTTAACTCGCAGGCTGAATTTATGACGCCGCTCTTGCATCTCTTAATAATTGCTTCTGCAACGGTTCTTGACTTACGTTCCTGCCCATATTTATAAAAAACATCGGCAAGTTCTTCTTGAGAATAAGTGTTTATTATTTCTTTTGCTGTCACAGCTTGTCTATTGTCCATACGCATATCAAGATTTGGAGAATCAAAAGAAAAGCCTCTGCTTAAGTTGTCAAACTGTTTTGAAGATACGCCTATATCAGCTAAAATTCCATCTACTTTTTGAATGCCTAAAGTTTCTAAATTTTTTTTTATATTTTTAAAATTATCTCTTATAAATTTCACTCGTTTATTAAAAACGGACTCTTTGCTTTTAAACTGCTCAAAGGCATCCTCGTCGCAATCAAAAGCTATGATTTTTACGTCTTTAAATTTTGACAAAATGTAAGAGGAATGCCCGCCGCCGCCAAATGTGCAGTCAACGTAAATTCCGTCTCTTTTATTTATTAAGAGTTCTGAAATTTCTGATGGCATTACAGGTATGTGATACATAAATATTTACTTGAAAAACAAAATTTTAGCAGCACTAAATATCATCAATCCTGCAAAAATTTTTTTTAAAATTTGTTCAGGGATATAGCTCGCAATATTGGCACCTAAAATTCCACCTACCATAAACCCTAACCCTATAATCGACGCCGTGCTTACGTTTAAATATCCTTTTTTATAATATACAAAAGCAGAGGCAAAACTAAAAAATATTATAGCAAGCGAAGTGCCTTGCGCTTGATGATGCTCCATTTTTAACAAAAAAGTCATAAGCGGAATTAAAATAATTCCGCCACCTATACCGATAAGTCCGCTAAAAATCCCACCAAGAAACCCTATTGCCAAACACACTAAAAATTCCACTTTATCCTCTTTTATCTCTACAGACAGGAATCAACCGCATTTTGAAATATAAATTTTCCCCAACCGAATTGCTCTTTTGCACTCTCTTTTAACGGGTGTTGTAAAGAAAAAATATATCTTTCTGGGTGAGGCATGAGTCCAAAGATGTTCCCTTTTTTATTGCAAATACCGGCAATTTGCTCAATAGAACCATTTGGGTCTAAAGGATATTGCGGCGTATTTCCATTTCTGTCACAATATCTGAAAACTACTTGGGATTGTTTGTTTAGTTCGTCTAAAACATTTTTATCTTTAGGGATAAATTTTCCCTCGCCATGTGCTATCGGCAAATTTATGACATCAGGCAGATTTTTTGTCCAAAGACAATTAGAATCTTTTTGAGTTTGCAAATAAATCCAACGGCATTCAAACTTATTGCTGTCATTATGAGAAAGTGTTGTTGTTTGTTCAAAAGTGTGCGGATCAGGCAATAGACCCATTTTCACTAAAACTTGAAAGCCATTGCAAATTCCAATTATCGGATTTCCATTTATCGCGAATTTTTGCAGAGTATCTTTAAGCTGATATTTTATTTCATTTGCCAAAATTTTCCCTGAGGCGATATCGTCACCATAGCTAAAACCACCTGGCAAAGCTAAAATGTTATACTCAAAAATTTTATTTTTATCCTCTATCAATTCGTTTACATGTACTCTGTCTGCCTTAGCTTTACAAAGCTCAAAAGCGACTTGAGTTTCATAATCGCAATTTGTGCCTGCAGTTCGTAAAACTAAAACTTTTATTTTTTTCATTTGTTCCTCCGTATCTTACGAAATTACAAGTTTTTGCTAAAAAATAGTTATTGATACTGGACAATGATCCGAACCTAAAACTGACGATTCTATATTTGCCGTCTTTACATCTTTTAAACAATCGTTTGAGACAAAGAAATAATCTATGCGCCAGCCAATATTTCTCTCTCTTGAAAAAGTTTTGTAGTCCCACCAAGTATATTTATAAGGTTCTTTGTGAAAATATCTAAAAACATCTGTAAATCCCAAAGATGTAAGTTTGTCAAGTCTTTCTCTTTCTGCCGGCAAAAAACCGCTGTTTTGCTCATTTTCTTTAGGTCTTGAAAGATCTATTGGAAAATGTGCGGTATTGTAATCGCCGCAAATTATTATCGGTTTGCTTTTGAAGTTTTTAAGATATTCTATCAAGTAATCGTAGAAGTCTAATTTATATTTTAGACGTTCCGGCGAACTTCCGCCGTTCGGAAAGTAAATATTAAATAGCGTAAATTTTTCAAAATCAAATCGTAAAACCCGTCCTTCGCAATCAAAAATTCTTTTTTCAATACTTGTGAAAATTGAATTAGGGTTTTCTTTTGTCCAAGCAGCCACTCCGCTGTAACCTTTTCTTTGTGACCAAGAACAATAAAAATTGTAATCTCCCATGTTTTTCAACTCATCTGGAAATTGCGATATTTCGGCTTTGCTTTCTTGAATGCAAACGATATCGGCGTTTTCTTTTTTTAACCAATCTGCAAACCCTTTTTTATAAATTGCTCTTATTCCATTAACATTCCATGAAATAATTCTCATACCAAATTCCTCTTTTAAAATTCCAACAATTTTTTTGCATTTTGTAAATTTTTCATAGTTTCTTGCGCAGCTATGGTGCTTTTTGTTTCTTCGTATAAAGCTAAAGCTTGTTCAAAAAATAAAATTGACTTTTGCTTAAATTCATCTCTGCGTTCTTTTTCATATAGATAAAAATAACATAACCCCAAGTTATTTTTAACCTTAGCAAGGAGTTTTTTGTTATCTTCTTTTATGTGCGGCAAAGATTTTTCGTATTTAGCAGCGGCTTTTAAATAGTTTTCTTGAGCAGTTAATTTTTCAGCAGAAGAAACTTCGACAGCAGTATAAATTCTTATAGCTAAAATTTTAACTAAACCAATAAAATCCCATAAAACACCAGATATTGCAAGACCTGCTATAAAAAGAATAAAAAAATTTAACGCTAATTTCATAGAATCTTTATTTTAGCCTCAAAAAATGACGCTCAAACCGGGTGTTTAGATTTGAGCGCCAATAAAAATTTTACTTTTAAATCAACCTGCATAAAAAACAATTTAGGGGATAGAATCCAAAACTTCTAAAAATTCTTCTTCAGAGCGACCAGTAAGTTCAATAGTTTTTTCTCTACCTCTTTCGCCTTTTCTTAACAGGACCATTGATCTCTTTATGTCAAAAACTTCTGACAAAAAGTCGCATAATTCTTCATTGGCTTTACCTTCGACAGCAGGTGATACCACTCTAACACGTAAAGTAGAGCCAATCCGCCCAGCCATTTCATTTTTTGAGGCATTTGGGATAACTTTTACTTTTAAAATCATATTTCCTCCTATTTATAAAACCAAAAACAAACAAACATCACTTTCTCAATTCTCTTGATCTGTCAGCAGCTCTTTGCATAGCATTTGCAACAATCGTTTCAAAATCTGCATTTTTGAAAACAGTCAGAGCAGCTTCTGTTGTTCCTTTGGGCGACTTAACTTTTTCTTTTAAAATTTCTGGGCTATCTTCTGAAATCGAAAGCATTTTGCCTGCACCGTAAATAGTTTGAATTGCTAAATTTTTAGAAATGTCAGCATTAATGCCAAGTTTCTCCCCGGCTTTTTGCATAAGTTCACAAAGATAAAACACATAGGCTGGTCCTGAACCAGATAAAGCTGTAACAGCATCGAAATACTTCTCTTCGAGGATCTCAGTTTTTCCTATTGCGTCAAATAAGATTTTTGCAGTTTCAACATCTTTTTTGCAAGCATGCTTGCCTTTGCACAAAACTGACATCGCACAAAGCACAAGAGCTGGCGTATTAGGCATAACTCGCACAACGGGAATTTCTCCACCTAAATAATGCTCAATAAATTGAGTAGTAATTCCTGCAGCTATTGAAATTATTAAAGTTTTAATATTAATAAAGCTTTTTACAGCTTCAAGAACTTCGCTTATATTTTGAGGTTTTACCGACAGAAAAATAATATCTACAAAAGAAACAGCGTCAGATAAATCCTGTTTTGAATTTACGCCGAGTTTATTTTTAAAATCAATTTCGGCGTTTTTGTTGATATCAAAACACAGGATATTTTCAGCTTGTGTAACATTCGACTTTATAAGACCGGAAGCAATAGCGAAAGCCATATTCCCAGCACCTACAAAAAGTATTTTTTTATTTATCGGTTCCATAATTCCTTTCTCCAAAAATTGCCGAACCTATCCTAACAAAATTTGCACCTTCTTCAATTGCAATTTCAAAATCACCCGACATTCCCATAGATAAACAATTGAATTCATTTTTGTTAAAAGTTTTTTGAATGCTTTCAAACAATTTACGGGTCCGTTTAAAATAAGGTCTGCTATCTTGCGGGTTTTGGCAATTTGGTGCTATCGACATCAGACCTTTAATTCGGATATTTTTAAAAGCTAAACATCTTTCATAAAAACTTATAATTTCTTCTGCAGAAATACCGGTTTTCGCATTTTCTTCTGAAACTTTAACCTCAATAAAACAGTCTTGTATTTTTCCTATAATTCTTGCGTAATGATCTATACTTTCACAAAGATGTAAAGAATCTAAAGACTGGATTAAATCAAAATTTTCTACGGCTTTTTTTACTTTATTAGTTTGCAAATGACCGATGAAGTGTTTTTGAATGTCTACAAGAGAGTCGTTAAGTTCATTGAATTTAGGAAGTGCTTCCTGAATTTTGCTTTCTCCAATATGCCTAATGCCGCATTGCAAAGCCGCTAAAACATCTTGTGCGGGAAAAGTTTTTGTTACAGCTACAATAGTAATTCTGCCATTTGTTTTGATAAAATTTATACATTTTTCAATAGATTTTATATTTTCCAGAATACTCTTCATTGACCCTCCTGACCCACCCGAAGGTCCAGCCAGTATACTATATTTTATCTCTTCCGGCAAACTGCTTGGGTCGACGCATAAATTACGACAAAGTATATTTTATATATAAGAACTAAAACTGATGATAGCAAGTTAATGTTAACAATCGTCCCATTAATTGACTACACTGCACCAGTTTTTAGTTGCTTTTATTTAAAAGTTGGGGTTCAAAAGAAAATTATAACGGGTCTTTTAAATGCAAAGGTAACATAAGCATGAGCAAAATTATAGTCACTAAAGTAATCTACGACTCTGTTATTTGTTGTGTTAAAAATTTTTTGGCGTGTGGCGTTGCAACTTATTACAGCATAATTTGGCTATAGGTTTTTGAAAATAAACATCAAAAAAAGTAGTATTGTGTATGGGTCGTGTGCAGTTTTTGATTGCAATCGTGGCAAAACGTTGCTCTTTCTTTGTCGGACAATACAAGAATGACTTGCTGTATTGCGTTTTGTTAGATTAACTTAAGTGCCTACTTTTAGGCAACACTACGGATGTTTCTGATAAGAACGCATCTGAATATAAAGCGTATAGGAGGGAAAGTTATGAAAGGTTACGGTATGTTGAAAGTTGACCAAGCAGGGTGGTTCGAGTCTGAAAAACCAAAAGCTGGTTCACTTGATGCTATTGTTCGTCCTACATTGATAGCGCCTTGTTCTTCTGATACACATGCACTTCACGGAGGTTTGGGAGATACACAGAACTTGATTTTAGGTCATGAAGCTATTGGCGAAATTGTAGAAGTTGGAAATTTAGTAAGAAAATTCAAGCCGGGCGATAAAGTTGTTGTTCCGTGTTGCAATCCTAATTTTTTAGAGAAAGATGTCCAAGGAACTGGTTGGGCAAATGCACATGATGATGGAACTTTTTTTGGGAGTTTTAAATTTTTAGCTAAAAAAAATGGAGTTTGGGGTGAGTTTTTCCATGTAAACGAAGCAGACGCCAATCTTGTAATTTTGCCCAACGATGTGTCAGCAGAGTCGGCGTTAATGACTGTAGATATGATGTCAACTGGGTTTCATGGAGTAGAGCTTGCAGAAGTCGGTTTTGGTGATAATGTTGTTGTAATGGGAATAGGACCGGTAGGTCTTATGGTTGTAGCTGGTGTTAAATTGAGAGGTGCCGGTAAAATTATTGTTACAGGAACAAGGCCAAATTGCATAGCTGTGGCAAAAGAGTATGGAGCGACTGATGTTGTAAATTATAAACTTGGCGATGTTGTTGAACAAGTTAAAGATATTGTGCATGGTCAAGTTGACAGAGTGATTATTGCTGGTGGTGGTCAAGAAACTTTAGCACAAGCACTTAAAATGGTAAAGCCTGGCGGAATTGTGTCTAATGTGAATTTTTTTGACACAAAAGATGTTTTTACGATTCCAGCAGGACTTTGGGGACTTGGAATGGGTAATATTTCTATACGTGGCGGTTTTTGCCCCGGAGGTGCTTTAAGAATTGAAAAATTGCTTAATGTTATCAGAAATAAAAGAGTTGACCCAAGTAAATTGATAACTCACCGTTTTGATGGTTTTCAAAAAATAGAAGATGCTTTTATTCTGATGGGCAAAAAACCCGCTGATTTAATCAAACCTGCAGTATCAATCAAGTGGTAATTTAATAAATTCGACCCAGCGGGCTTGCGGTTGCAATGTAAAAATATTGCAACCGCATTGAGTTTGAAGAATTGTGTTAGATGCTGTTTTAAAGCGGATAAGAAATATTGCAATTAAAAGTTTGGTTATGTAGCAGTATGTTTATTACAAATTCTTTTTACTTGAATTTCAATTTTATGCTGAAACGTTTATGATA
Organism: Elusimicrobiota bacterium; assembly: GCA_031287735.1. Lineage (GTDB taxonomy): Bacteria > Elusimicrobiota > Endomicrobiia > Endomicrobiales > Endomicrobiaceae > JAITSO01. Next base: position 18,777 of record JAITSO010000002.1, read on the forward strand.
TTGCAGAACCTATTCGTCTATTTTTAAAACTGCCACAAAAGCTTCCGGCGGTATTTCTACTCTTCCAAATTGACGCATTTTCTTTTTTCCTTCTTTTTGCTTCTCTAGAAGTTTGCGTTTTCTTGTTATGTCTCCGCCATAACATTTTGCAAGAACGTCTTTTCTCATTGCAGAAATTGTTTCGCGAGCTATAATTTTATTGTTAACTTTGGCTTGTATTGGAATTTCAAACATATGTCTTGGGATAATGCTTTTCAATTTTTCAGTTAAATAATGAGCAGCTGACTGTGCTTTATCTTTATGAGTTATTACTGTGAAAGCGTCTACAATCTCTCCGTTTATCATAAATTCCAATTTTACTAATTCTCCTTGCTGCGGTTCTATATGTTCATAATCAAAGGAAGCGTAACCTTTAGAAACCGACTTTAGAGCGTCATAAAATCCGACGATAATTTCGGCTAGCGGCATGTGGTATTTCAAAAGAACAATTTTAGTGTTCATATATTTCATAGAGGTTTGAATACCTCTTCTTTTTTGGCAAAGTTCAAGCAAAGCACCTATGTATTCTACCGGGCAAATGATAGTGGCTTCAACGTAAGGTTCCCAAATTTCCTCAATTTCAGAATTATAAGGAAATTTTGCAGGGTTGTCTATTACTAACATTTTGCCTTTTGTCTTTACTTGGTAGACAACATTAGGAGCGGTAACTAAAAGGCTTAAACCAAACTCTCTTTCAAGTCTCTCTTTTACAATTTCCAAATGGAGTGATCCTAAAAAACCGCTTCTAAAACCAAACCCTAATGCAACAGAAGTTTCTGGAAAATACGCAAGCGAAGAGTCGGAAAGTTTTAATTTTTCAAGAGAAGTTTTTAAAGAATCATAATCAGAAGCACTATTTGGATAAAGACCAGCAAAAACAAATGGGTTTATTTCTTTATATCCCGGATGGGGATGTTTGGTAGGATTTGAACTTTCAGTAATTGTGTCGCCTATTTTTATGTCGTGAATATCTTTAATGCCGGCAACTACATAACCAACTTCGCCAGAAGATAACTCTTTAGCTTCTGCCATTTTTACTTTCATAAAACCAACTTCTAAAACTTCATATTCAGCATTACTCGCCATAAATTTTACTTTCATTCCTTTACGGATTTTTCCGTCAAAAACTCTGATGATTACAATAACTCCTCTGTAAGTATCGTAAAAAGAATCAAATATTATGGCAGACAGCGGTTCGTTTACGATTATTTTTGCAGGTGGGACATTTTCTATAATGCTATCAACAATTTCATTTATACCAATTCCCTCTTTGGCACTTGCAAGAATAGGTTCGGCGTCTACGTCAAGACCTTCTTTCATTTGCTCGTAAGCACTGTCAACGTCGGCGGTGGGCAAATCTATTTTATTTATTACTGGGATTATTTTTAAATCAGCATTTTTGGCAAGCATTGTGTTTGCAAGAGTTTGTGCCTCAACGCCTTGTGTAGCGTCTATAACTAAAATAGCTCCTTCGCAAGCTGAAAGTGCTCTTGAAACTTCATAAGTAAAATCAACATGCCCGGGAGTGTCAATCAAATTCAAGACATAATTTTTTCCGTCTTTAGCCGTATAATCCATTCTGACAGCTTTGGCTTTGATAGTAATTCCTCTTTCTCTTTCAAGTTCCATTCCATCAAGAATTTGTTCTTTCATTTCTCGTTTGGAAATCGTTCCCGTGTATTCAAGTAGCCTATCTGCCAAAGTGCTTTTTCCATGATCAATGTGGGCTATAATGCAAAAATTTCTAATATTTGACAGGTTTAACATTTTATGAGTCCTTATTGGTAATCTACGAGCCAAATATTGTACTAAATTTAGTTATTTGTTCCAAACATACTACTTTTTTGTCCTGATAGCAGCTAAGTTTCATATAGTGCACACTAAAGTACTTAAAAATTTATAATTGACAAAAATAGATAAATTACTTACAATTCTGCTGCTGAATCCGCATTTTATTATGATTTTGCGATAATTTACATTAAGAAAATATCATATATTAAAAAATGTAAAGTTAGGCGTATGCTGTTTTCAGCATTTTGTGCATATTTTACTTCATACTTTAAAGTTAACTGAAAGGAGGTAGTTAAGATGAATGCAGGGGATACAGGATTTATTCTTATTTGTACAGCACTTGTTTTTATTATGACGCCAGGTCTTGCACTTTTTTATGGAGGGTTAGGACGTAGGAAGAACATGGTAAACAATATGATGAATTCTGCATTCATCATGGGTCTTGGAATTATTTTGTATATGTTAATTGGGTACTCCTTATCTTTTGGAGAAGGTGGTGGAAAATTCATAGGGTCATTGAAAAACTTTGGGCTTGCAAATATTACAAAAGATACATTATCAAACTCTATTCCTACATTTACTTTTGCTGCTTTTCAAATGATGTTTGCCTTGATTACTCCGGCTATTATAACAGGTTCTGTAGCTGGAAGAATGAAATTTAAAGCTTTATTTCTTTTCATAGGGTTATGGTCCATAGTTGTATACTACCCTTTAGCACACATGGTTTGGGGTGGTGGGCTTATTGGCGAGACTATCGGAGCGCTTGATTTTGCGGGCGGGGATGTTGTGCATATAAGTTCAGGGTTGACCGGTCTTATTCTTGCCATATTGATTGGTAAAAGAGTTGGGTATGATCAAATGTCATACAGGATGCATAATATACCGTTTGTTTTGATAGGTATGGCGCTTTTGTGGTTCGGTTGGTTTGGGTTTAACGCAGGTTCTGCGCTTGCTGCAAATGGGTTAGCAGCTCATGCTTTTATGACTACGGCAATATCGGCAGCAGCGGCAATGGTAACATGGATGTTTATAGATGTTATAAGACAAGGGAAGACTACATTGATTGGGGCTTGCACGGGTGTAATTGCAGGCCTTGTAGGAATTACTCCAGCGGCAGGTTTTGTGGATATGTGGGCAGCACTTATTATTGGTATCACGACAAGTCCTATCTGCTATTTTGGAATTATTCTTATAAAGAAAATTTTTAAAATTGATGACGCATTAGATGCTTTTGGATGTCATGGGATTGGTGGAATATGGGGTGGAATTTTAACTGGAGTTTTTGTAAATCCAAATATTAATAGTGGACAGCCTGGTTTAATTTATGGGTATTTTCAACAATTTGTAGCTCAAATTGAGGGTATTTTTATAACAGTAGTGTTTGTGATTATAGGTACTTTGATTTGTGTTGGAATTGTGCGCATATTTACGCCTCTTAGAGTGGATAAAAAGGAAGAACTTGTGGGATTAGATGTTACAGAGCATGGCGAAAATGCTTATCCATCTTTTACAGGGTTGGATTAGCTTAAAATTATAGAATTCTTTTATAGGAGAGAAAAATTATGATAAAAATTGAAGCTATTGTGCGTGAAGAAAAGTTAGAAGATATAAAAGAAGCACTTGGGAAAATTGGTATTAATGGAATTACGGTTTATCAAGTCATGGGTTGTGGAAAACAAAAAGGTTATAAAGAAGTTGTTAGAGGAACAGAAATTGACATAACAATGCTGCCTAAAATTAAATTTGAAATTGTCGTTTCGTCAGAGGAATGGGAACAAAAAACAATTAAAGCAATAGAAGAAGCAGCGTATACTGGAAATCCTGGTGATGGGAAAATATTTAGCTATGAGCTTAGAAATATTTTGAGGATTCGTACAAAAGAAACTGGGACTGAAGCCATAAACTAACTGTGTCTGTATGGCTGTGCTTATTTCTATGTATAGTCTTTATAAATAAGTGCAGCAGACAGACTGTTGCGTTGTTTTTGAATTGGCTATTTAATATCTATTAGGTGTAAAAATTCTTTCAGGTTGTCGATAAAAGGATAAGAAATTCTGGATTTATTTAGCTTTATTATGAAGTGCTCGTCTGAAACAAATTCTACCATTGTGTGGTATTTTGCAATGATATTTTGAATATTTAGCTTTTTTAGGTCTATGTTTGTGCAAAAGCACAAGCATATATAGTTTTTATCTTCGGAAATTTCACTTATATCTTTATCTTTTGCAAGTAGTCTCAGATTTGCAACTTCAAAAAGGTTTTCCACTTCTGTTGGCATTTTTCCAAAACGGTCAAGAAGCTCGGTGTGTACGTTTTTGATGTCTTGGCGTTTTTGGCTCTCGGACAACTTCCTATAAAACAAAATTCTTATATCATCATCTTCAATATAAGTACTTGGAATAAAAGCTTTTATTAACAGATTTATCCGCACGCTTTTTTCCTCTAAATTTACTGGTGACTCCTCGCCTTTTATTTTTTGCCTTTCAGCTTCGAGCATTTTTGCAAACATGTCATAGCCTATATCGCCAACGAAACCATGTTGACTTGCCGAAAGTATGCTGCCCGCTCCTCTTATTTCTAAATCTTTCAAAGCGAGTTTAAAACCTGAGCCAAGTTCGCCAAAATCCTTGATAGCACTAAGTCGTTTTAGTGCTGGTTCACTCAAATTCTTATCTTTATAAAGCAGATAACAATACGCTTTTTTTCTTGCCCGTCCGATACGTCCTCTTAATTGGTAAAGTTGTGAAAGTCCAAATTTTTCAGCTTCCTCAATTATCATTGTATTTACAGACGGAATATCTAAACCGGATTCTATTATTGTGGTTGCAAGTAAAATATCAAGTTCAAAATTTAAAAATTTCCACATAACTTCTTCTATTTCTTGAGAGCCCATTTGTCCGTGGATGACGCCCAGCCGTGCATCAGGCACTAGATTTTTTAGCGTTTTAGCTTTTGTAAGAATAGTTTCAACTCTATTGTAAACATAAAAAACTTGACCATTTCTTGAGAGTTCCGCAGAAATTATCTTTTGTATTAAATCTTCATCGTACAATGATAAAGATGTTTCTATTGGAAGCCTGCCAAATGGTGGCGTTTCTATTAAGGATAAGTCTTTAAAACCTGACAACGCCGATGATAAAGTTCTTGGAATGGGAGTTGCCGAAAGCATTAAAATATCTACATTTTTTTTAATGGATTTTATTTTTTCTTTTTGTTTTACGCCAAACCTGTGTTCCTCATCCACAATAAGTAGACCGAGATTTTTAAAAAAAACATCTTTTTGCAAAAGTCTGTGCGTTCCTATAACTATATCAATTTCACCTTTTTCAAGTTTTTCTAAAATTTTTTTTTGATCGGACTTTGTTTGAAACCTGCTAAGTAATGATAGCTTTACAGGAAAAGGCAAAAGTCTATCTGAAAATGTGTTGAAGTGCTGCTGTGCAAGAACGGTCGTTGGTGATAATACTGCACATTGTTTGGAATTGCTTGCCATTTTAAAAGCGGCGCGTAAAGCGACTTCAGTTTTCCCATACCCAACATCACCGCAAATTAAACGTTCCATAGGAAAGCTTCTTGCGAAATCTTTTTTTATATCCTCTATCGCTTTTAATTGGTCGGGGGTTTCCGTATAAGGAAACGCATTTTCCAAATCTTTTTCCATAGCAGTTTCCTCATCCAGAGGTTCTCTTAAAATTTTACTTCTTTGTGCATAAAGTTCTAAAAGCTCTTTGGCAAACTTGGCCGCTTCCTCTTTGGCTCTGGATTTTACTCTTTCCCACGTCGCACCGTCCATAGAATAAAGCTTCGGTTTAACGCCTTCAACACCTATATATTTTTGAACAGTTTTCATTTCTTCAGGTGGCACGTAGAGTTTGTCGTTATTTTTGTACTCTATGCAAAGGTATTCTGACGCAACTTTTTCGCGGGCAATGGTTTTTAACCCTTTGTAACGGCCAATTCCATATTTTTCGTGAACAACTAAATCTCCTGTGTTTATTTCCCAAATTCCTTCAATGCGCCTGCCGCCTTTGATTTTAGGGAAATTCATAGGTTTTTTTTTGTAAAGCATTTCACGGCTTGAAACGCAAGCGAGCTTTTCTTTTTCAAAGTAAAAGCTTTGTGATAAATTGCCGTAAAGAAAATCAGGTGCTTTGTGATTCCACTTTTCGTCATCAAAAATGTTAATTATACGTTCGCGTTCGACCTCATTTGCACAAAAAATTTTTAAATTAACCGATTGTTTAGCGAAACCTTTCAAAGAATTTATAAAAAATTTTATATCGCCTTGAAACCCGCTGAAAGATTTATATCCTTGAGGTAAAATTTTAGGGTTTAGCGGGTCATTTATAAAAACATCAAAACTGCTGTAGTCAGCTTCATCGTCTTTACTTAACGGATAATCAAAAAATAAAAGTGTTTTCAAAGCTTTGGAGCTATGTTTAAAATAGTCTTTGATGGTGCAGCTATTTTTTGGTGCTTGCATACTTAAAATTTTGATTTCATTGAGAGTAGTTTTTGTGGAGAGCTGAGATGACGGTTCAAAAGTTTTTATAGTCTCTATTAAATCGTATTCAAAAAAAATTCTAAATGGCAAATCGTGTGCAGCAGCCCATATGTCTATGATGTCGCCTCTGACGGCAAATTGTAGTTTATCCTCAACAAAAGCAGTTTTTGTATAGCCAAAAGCTATAAGTTTTTGGATTATATCTGAAAAGCTGTAAGTTTTTTTTGTAAAAAGTTTTAGGGAAGTTTCTTCATTTGGGTTTTCAAGCGGCAAATCTAACGCATCTTGACTTGCACAAACTATGAAAGTGTTTAAGGTTTTTATTTTATCGGCGGTTTTTACTCTTTCTTGAACATCGTCAGTGGGGAAATTTAAAATTTCAAATTTACCATCGCTAAAAAAAATATTCATATCTTCGTAAAAAGAATTTAATTGTTCATCTTTTACAAAAGCAAAAACACGTAAGTCTGCAATGCTGCCGATATTTTTTAATAAGAAGTGACTCTTTGCTGAACCGCTTATTTGAGAAATATACTGTATAGACATATGTACTTAAGGTCTTGCAAGTCCTCTTTGAGATTTTTTTATGAATTCTACTATTTCTTTGACGTGAACAGATTCTATTTCTTGGAGTCTTGCGAGTGCATCTTCTAATCCTAATTTAGACATAAATAGAATTTTATAAGCGTTTTTTATCTCGTCAATTTCAGAAAGATTAAGTTTTTGACGCTTTAAACCCACAAGGTTTAACCCGCTTAAAACTGCCCTATCGCCTTGTGCTATAACAAATGGTATTACATCCATAACAATTATCGAGCCGCCGCTTAGCATTGCGGATTTTCCAATTTTGCAAAATTGATGAACGCCGACGCTTCCGCTAAAAATTGCATTGTCACCTACTTCAACATGTCCTGCCAGACCAGTAGCATATCCTACAATTACATTGTCGCCGATAATGCAGTCATGAGCAACGTGCGAACAGGACATAAGCAGACAATTTTTGCCCACGATAGTTTTGCCGGAAGCGGCCGTGCCTCTGTTCAAAGTTACGCACTCTCTAATAGTGGTTCCGTCGCCTACAACCACTTCGGTTTTTTCACCTTGGTATTTTAAATCTTGTGGTCGTTTTCCAATGGACGAAAAGTTAAAAATTTCGCAGTTATGTCCAATTGCTGCGTACTCAATAACAGATTGACCGTGTATTTTTGTTCCGCTTTTGATAGTGACACCAGGACCTATTACAACATATGGACCTATTTCTACATTGTCCTCAATAGCTGCATTTTTGTCTACTACTGCGGTTTGGTGTATCATCCTTACCTCTATTTAATGCGAAATTATTTTTAAGAGCTTGATTTGTCTACGATGATGAACATAAATTCAGCTTCTGTAGCAAGATTTCCATCGACAAAAGCTTCGCCTTTTACTTTTCCGCGTCTTCCGACATCTTTTAAAATTTCAATTTTTAACTCAAGCAAATCACCGGGCTTAACGGGTTTTCTAAACTTTACATTATCTATTGACATAAAATAAGCAAGACAATTTTTCATTTCAGGTTTTGATAAAAACATTACGCAAGAAGTTTGTGCCATTGCTTCCACTATCAGCACCCCAGGCATTATCGGTGCTTCTGGAAAATGACCTTGGAAAAAACTTTCATTGCCGCTTACGCATTTATAGCCAACGGCTTTAGTTGGGTCATCTTTAAAAATTTTTACTTTGTCTATCATTATAAAAGGGTACCTATGTGGAATGCATCTTAAAACTTCTTCATGTGTCATAAATATTTCGTTTTGATTTTCAGTTGGGCAATTTTCCATTAAACCTCCTAAATTAACTGTAAATTTTATTCTTGTGACAAAACAATAGTTTTTAAAAGCGAACTTTATTTTTCGACAATTGCTTTTTTCAAAAATTCTTTGACGAATCTTATGTTATTTTGGTGGCCGGGTTTATCGGCACTAATGCGTGCTTTTATGGGTTTGCCCGCTAAGTATAAATCACCTAGCAAATCCAAAATTTTATGACGGACAAATTCATCTTCATAGCGCAAAGGTTCTTTGTTGTGAATTCCGTTTGGTGAAATAACTATTGCATTTTCTAAAGAACCGCCGCGTGCAAGACCTTTGGACTGCAAAGCTTCTATTTCATAATCAAAACAAAAAGTTTTTGCACAAGCTAATTCTTTAAGATAAAAGTCCTGACTGATGTTTTTTATAGATTTACTTTGAAATTTTACTTGCGGATGTGAAAAAGATATAGAACACTCTATTGCAAGCTCATTTGACGGAAACGCTGAAATTTTTGTTTTTCCGGCTTCAAAAATAACGGGTTCGTTTAAAATGTAAAACTCACGCAAAATGTCAAATTCTTTTATCCCGGCCTCTGAAAGTGCTTCGGCAAAATGTCTTGCACTTCCATCCAAAATTGGTGGTTCGCTGTTGTTGATATCCACAATCAAGTTGTCTATTCCCAAAGCAAAAGCACAGGACATTATGTGTTCAATAGTGTGAATCCTAACTTCATCTTTTTCAATCACCGTTCCTCTAACGGCAAGACCAAAAGCCGCATTAGACCAAATAGCTTCAACCACGGGCTTATTTTTCAAATCTGTTCTTATAAATTTTATTCCATGATTTGCAAATGGCGCCGGCTTGAAAACAACGATACTTTTATTTCCTGTGTGAAGACCTATTCCCTCTACAGAAATTTCGCTATTTATTGTGGTTTGTTTAATCATTATTAGATTCTCTTAGTTTTGCTTTTATGTTTTTTAAATCTTGGTAAAATTCTGGCAGTCGTCTAATTAGAGATCTGATTTTTATGCTTTGCTTAAGCGGTGCACTTGGATTTCCGCCGATTTGTTCGCCATTTGCGACATTGCCGCCTATTCCAGATTGGCTTGATATGAGGGCACTGTTTCCTATTTTCAAATGACCTGCAATTCCGGTCTGTCCGCCTATTATTACATTGTCGCCGATCTCTGTAGACCCCGCGATTCCTGTTTGTGCGACTATTAAGCAATTTTTACCTATGCAAACATTGTGAGCGATTTGTACGAGGTTATCAATTTTTGTTCTATCTCCAATTTTTGTGGCGTCAACAGTAGCTCTGTCTACGGTAGTGTTAGAGCCTATTTCAACATCATTTCCAATTTCTACCCTACCGATTTGCGGTATTTTTTCCGCTTTTCCATTGACAGTCGTAAAACCAAAACCATCGCCGCCAATAGTAACGTTTGGCTGGATTATTACCCTATCGCCGATTTTTGTCTCTTCCCTGATTACAACATTAGGATAAATCAAACAATCGTTGCCAATTTCAACATTTTTCCCAACATAAACATTAGGAAAAATTTTAGCATTGCAGCCTATTTTGGCGCCGTCTTCTATAACGACATTTTGCCCTACATAAGCATCTTTGCCGATTTTTGCTTTATCAGAAATAGAAGCGGAACCGTGGATTTCTTTTTTTAAATCTCCAATTTTTTCTTTTTCAATGATGCTTAAAACAATAGCATAAGCATACTGTGGATTTGGGACCTTAATAAGGGTCCTATCTTTAAACTGCGTAATGTCGGCATTGGAATTTATTAAGAGAACACCGGCGGAAGTCTTTAAAGAGTCTGAAAAATACTTCGGATTGCCTAAAAAAGAAACTTCGTTTTCTTTGGCTTGTTTTAGCCCGGCTGCTCCTGTTAGAATGGTATTTTTGTTGCCAATAAGTTCACCAGACACAAGCAGTGCAAGTTTCTCAGAGGTGATTTGCATTTTTATTTCCTTCGATTTTATGGTTTGATAATATTGAACGAACCAAACAACTGCCAAATACTACTTAGAGCAAATCCTTTGGAAGGTAGTCTACTTTATTTCCGAAAACATTGTAAAATTCAGCGGTTGCATCAAGCGTTGTGTTTTGAAATTTTAAAATATCTGATCTGTTTAATAATAGGAATTCTTGTGTTTTTCAAACAAATTGGATGAAATAGCTATTGTGAGTTTGCTGGAAAAGGTTTTTGCTAGTAGCGTTTTTGGATTGTTCATTAAAATTACCTTTATGCAGGAGTTATCGGTAACTTTTTGTTTTCTGCATATATTCTATGACGCAATGTCCATTCTCATTACTGGTCAGTTCTAGTATATGCAATAATTTTGGCCGAACGGACCGCAAACACAAACATGGTGTTTGATGTTATTGCCAACAACTGACAGGTCAAAATAAGCGAAATAATCCAGAAAACTATGCTATTGAATTTTAAGGTGAGCTGCAGTCCGTGTTTGCAGTTTTTAATAAAGCACAAAGCCGTTTATGCTTGGGAATTTAAATGCTTGCTATTTTTTCTTCTGCCCAAGATTTGCGAATGTATAAAGGTTCAACTTGGTCATAGGAATAATTTTTTTTTGAAAGGTATGCAAGTTGTGCAAGTTTATGTGCTTGGGGCATGTTGTCAAAATCTGAAACAAAAATCACTTTGCCTTTTAAATTTTTTTCTACTGCTTCTCTGTAAATTGCAGAAGCATTCCCAATAAGCATAACCTGCTCTTTAATTTTTTTTAAACTTTCTATGAACACGTGTATGTTTTTAATAATTACTTTCTTTCTTTCTTTCACATACACTTCATTTCTCAATGCGTCAATCGCAGTGATTATTTTTACGCCGGAAATTTCTACAAAAGAGCTTTCTAAAATTTCTAAAGTATTTGCGGCAAAGACAGGTTTATTCAAAAATTGGGCTAAAGTTTTTACAACCGTCATTCCTATTCTTATACCTGTAAAGCTACCCGGACCAGTAGAAACAGCAAATTTGTCTATATCTTTTAGGCTAGTATTTGCATCGCTAGTAATTTTTTCTATAGATGACAACAAATTTTCAGAATGCATATTACCGTTGTTATAGTAAAGACTTGCTAAAGTTTTTTTGCCTTCACTTAAAGCGATACTGAAAGTCTTACCTGATGTTTCAACTGATAGAATTTTCATTTTTCTTCTCTATAATTATTTTTCTTTTGGCATCTAAGATTTCAAACTTTATACTCCAAACATTATCGTCTTGAGAATCCATTAGTTTATCCGCCCATTCTACAAGCGCAATGTTTTCACCGCTGTAAAGGTACTCTTCTATACCGATATCCCAAAGATTAGATGAATTTAGTCTATATAAATCTATGTGAAATAATTTCAGTCCATTTAATTGATATTCATTGACAAGCATAAAGCTGGAGCTTCTTACAAAATCTTTTTTATTGAATCCTCGCAAAACACCCTGGCAGAAAATTGTTTTGCCGCTGCCTACCTCTCCATATAAAAAAACCATGTCGCCTGGCTTTAAAAGCTTAGCTAGTTGTATACCTAAATTTCTTGTTTGGTATGGAGTACGAGAAATAAACGGTTGAACTTTAAAAGTGTTTAAAACCTTTGTACTTGCTGTTTTGTTCTTTTCCATTTTCTATAACTGTGATATTGTTTGAATTATTAATTTCTCCGATATACGAAATTTCCGGAGCTATTTTTTTTAAAAATTGTGCTTTAGATTTTGACACGCTAAAAACTAGTTCATAATCTTCACCGCCAAACAAAGCGAAATTTTGCTGCAGTTTTTTCTCTTTAAAAACTTTTCTTAAGTTTTGCGAAATAGCAATGGTATCTACGAAAATTTTTGCACCTTTCATAGATGATTTTGCAATCAAATCTACGGCTGACCATAGCCCGTCAGAAGCATCTGTTAAGGCGGTAATATGATTGGATATTTTTTGTGCAATTTTTAGTCTAGCTTGAGGAGCATTTTGTTTTGCAATTAAGTTTTTTTGGTAAGCATTATAAATGTGTTTTTGTCCATATTTACACAAAAGGGCTACACCGGCCGCTGCATCACCAAAAGTGTTTGTTACGCCTATCAAATCTCCATTTTCGGCACCGCTTCTCTTAATGATATTTCCCTTCGCAACGCCAACGACCGTTACAGAAATTGTAAGTTTATCAGACTTGACTGTATCGCCGCCTGCAATTATTGCTTTGTATTTATCGCAAGATTTTTTTAACCCTTTGTATAATTCATGAAAAAAATGGTGTGGCGTCTTTTTTGGTAAACACAATCCTATAAAAACATATTTTGGAGTAACGTTCCCCATGGCTGCAATATCGCTGATATTCACTTCAATAGCTTTTTGCCCAAGCTCAAAAGGAGTAGTCCAATTTTTTTTGAAATGCACATTTTCGACTAAAACATCTTTGGTAATGCAAATATTTTTAGTGCCAATTTTAAAACAAAAGCAATCGTCTCCTATATTTGCAGTTATAATTTTATTTTTCTTAGGTTTAGCAAAAATTTTTTTAATTTCATCTATTAAAGCAAATTCGTCGATGGAAGAAATTGATGTGTTCATTGTGATTTATTTTAAGCGGTTTTTTGAGATTTGTATATTAGTAAGAGTAAAAAAATTAGAAAATATTACCAATTGTAAAATAAAACTGCTGCAGTTGCTCGCCCTCTTTGTGATCTAATCCATAACCCCAATCAAGTCTTAAGGGAAAAACAGGAGTCGCAAACCGTATTCCAAACCCAACGCCGGAATGTAAATTTGTTTGCTTTTTTCCAATAGTAAAGTCTACATCGTTGAACTTATCCCAAATTCCGCCAATATCGTAAAATATTGCACCTTGTAAAACGGTTCTGCCTCTTTCAGAAACGATAGGAAATTTATATTCTATATTCATAACAGCCATGATTTTCCCGCCATCTTCTGCTCCAATTTCTGTTCTATATTTATATCCTCGCACAGTGTCAGCACCTCCAATATAATATTTTTCATACAAAGGAACTTTTTCGGAAACTCCATAATTTGTCACTAGTCCACCAGCTATATTAACGCTTAAAACAAATTTCCAGAACGTTGGGAAAAACCATGTTGTTTTTACATTGGCTTTTAAGTAATCCACATTACCGCCTAAGTAACTATCGGCACAAACTAAAGCCAAAGAGTGTCGGCTTCCACTTGAAGGATCAAAAATATAATCCCTTGAATCATAAGCTATTTGTGCGGAAAGACTTGAACTTTTATCTTGAGAAATATCTGTAGCATTATGGATTAATTGCTTAACAGTGTCGTTTGTGTAATCATACATATCGACGTATTCGTAACTGTACCCAAATAGCAACCCTATGCGTTCGCTGATTCTTGGACCTACTTGTGCTGAAAACCCAATTCTATTTTCTTCATAAGCATCAGTCCAACTGCCATAATCTCTTAATCTTTGGATATCATAAACACTTAAGCTTAAGCTCGCGTTTTTATTTAAAATCCAAGGGTCGGTCCAACCTATTTCATAATTTTGTCGTCTTTCACCAAATTCCCAAAGTAAATTTAATCTTTGGGCAAGTCCAAATAAATTCATATGTTGCAGCTGAATAGAGCCTATAAATTGATCTACAGAAGAATAACCGGCACCTGCTGTGATCATTCCGGGTCTACCTTCGGCTATCAAAAGTGATAATTCCATCACACTTGGGTTATTTGTAGGCAAAACATTAGGCTCTACTCCGTCTATAAAACCTAAATTGTAGATTCTTTCAATGCTACGTCTTATTTTTGATGATGAGAAAACATCGCCAGATTTGAGAAGCAGTTCTCTAATTATTACTTTTTCTTTTGTTGAAGTAAGACCTTCAATGTAAACATTGCCGAGGAACACTACGGAGTTTTCTTTAATTTTTACAACAACATCTATTACACCTTTTTCTTCTTCTTTTTTAAAATCGGGATTAATATCTACATGCATATAACCTTTATCCGAATAAAGTTCATAAATTTCCTGGATGCTTTGAATGATTGCACTCTGATTATAAATATCTCCCTTCTTGATTTTGATATGCTTGAATATTTTTTTTCTGTCAATACCGTCAATACTCAAAACTCCATCACTGCCTTCAACATCTAAAGCAATGTCGCCGAAGCAATATCTCTGTCCTTCTTGGATAGCTACCGTTAAAAACATTTCCGTTCTTTCTGGATTGTAATCAGTTGTTGACTCTATGACTTTGTAATCAAAAAAACCTTTGTCTTTATAGAACGTTTCTATTGTTTTTAAATCCAGCTGAAAAATTTCACTATTAAAAATCTTTTTCTTTTTCGTTTTTAGAGTATTTAAAATCTTTTTTTCACTAAAAGCCAATACCCCGTCCACGTGCACCCCACCCAAAATCACCCTATTGTTTTCAGTAATAAAAAACGTCAAATTTATTTTATTAGTATCTGTATCTATCACAGGATAAACTTCAAGGAGCATATCCGCATAACCTTTTTCTGCATACAGAGAGATTATTTTTCTTTTTGCATTTTCTAATTTTATGACATCGTAGAAGCTCTTTCCTTTAAGTCCTATCTCATCTTTCCCTAATTCGTTTTTTAACTTATTTTCTTTGAAAGCATTATTCCCCTTAAAAACTATCTTCTCCAGACATGGTTTCTCGGTAACAGTGTATGTGAGCAACCCATTTTTTTCATCGTAGTTACTATCTACAATTTCGAAACTACCAAGCGACAGAATAGACCGTACATCATCCCTAACTTTTTCTTCAGAATATATTTTATTCTTTTTTAATGATATAACGTCCCAAACTTTTCGCGGCTTGACGTTTCGCAACCCCTCAACAGTAATTCCTGAAATCCTATCTGCTAGAGCAAAAACACTAACAGGAAGCACGAAAAACAAAACCAGGACAAAACAAATCCTACGAAAAACTCTATTCATCTTAATTTAAAAAAGCAACCTTACAAATTTAAAACAAAAACCAAAAATAAAACATTATTCATAAGCTATGTCATCGAAAAATATAACCGCCCCAGTAGGATTATCGTCTTTTGAAAGTGCAAAACAAAAACCACCAATTATAGATGACATATCTTTCTCATCGAGTGGGATAGAATACTTAGTCCATTCTTTTGAAAGTGTTATGGGGCCAATCGCAGCAGTACAAGAATCTGGGTATTCCCCAGTAATTCCACCTACTTTGAATTCAGCAATTTTTTCTCCGCCTTTTTGCCCCCTTACCCAAAAGGTAAGTTTTTCGGCACCAGTTAAATTATATCCGGCTCCTCTTTTGTCACCCCAATTATTTGCCGGTTGTTGCCAATATATTCCTGCCCATCCAGCACCTTGTGCCATCCTACCAGAATAAGCAATTTTTATACATGTGTTTCCACTGTGGGGACTTTCAGCATTAGCAGGATTTATTTTGAGATCTCCAAAATCACCCATCCAACCTGATGGAGCAAAATGATTCTCCCTTGAAGAGCTTTCGACATAAATAACAAATGGCAATCTTGCCCGGGGTTTCTGTGCGTATATCTCTGAGCAAACGGAAAAAGAAAGAACGAAAACAAAGACGGCAACGACAAACAACTTAATTCTCATAAAACATCTCCTTTTTTATTTTTACGGTGCAAGCACGTACTCACCACTGCTTCTGATGATTTATTATTGCGACCACCCAAAACCACGCACACGGTAGCACAAAATGTAGCAAAACTCAAACTTGGAACATTTTGCCACTCCGAATCCGAGCAAGCCGGTCCAAATTTACCTTAGATAACATTAATGTAAAAAAACTAAAGCAGAACAAACTGGGAGACAATTTATTCAGCGACAAAAAGCACATTTAATTTTCAGTTAACAACTATGCCACCGCCGAGAACGGTGCATGCATCATAAAACACAGCGCTTTGTCCAGGAGTTACAGACATCTGGGGATTTTCAAAATCGACACTAGCAGTGTTGTTTTTTTGAACTGTGATGAGTGCCATCGCCGGGGGGTGTTGTTGCCGTATTTTTACCTGTGCCTTAATTGGTTTTTTAGGTGCGAGTACAGAAACCCAATTCACGTTTCTGACAATGAAAGAACGTGAGTACAAATCTTCTTTACCACCCACCACAACAGTATTATTTTTTTGGGATATTTTTACAACATACAGCGGTTCCTTAAAGCCACCAGAAAGCCCGAGACCTTTACGCTTTCCTATAGTGTAATTCCAGATTCCAGAATGTTTTCCAAGTACTTTTCCATTTTTGTCTACAATGTTGCCATGTTTTTCATTGAACTGCAAAACGTCATTGTAGTTTCCACAATAAAAATCCTGACTATCTGATTTTTCGGCAACAAAAATTCCCGCTATTTTTGCTATATTCCTTACTTCTGACTTTAAGTAGGTTCCAAGCGGAAAGATAACTTGCGAAAGTATGTCTTGGCTTAACCTATAGAGGAAATAGCTCTGGTCCTTGCTTGCATCAACAGCTTTTCTTAATTGGTACATTTGCAACGCTTCATTAAGCTCTACATTCGCATAGTGTCCTGTAGCAAACTTGTCAAAAGCAATTCCTTGTTTTCTTGCAACTGATGGCAGGATACCAAATTTAATGGCAGCGTTACACCAAATGCATGGATTGGGTGTGCGACCTTCCCTATATTCGTCTCTGAAATCTCCGATTACAATTTTTTTGTATGCTTCCTTGCAGTCTATTACATGGAATGGAATGTTGAGAAAGTTTGCTATTTTTCGTGCCGATTCTATGTCTTCTTCATCAGGTCCAAAACAAGTGTTTGCTGATTCATTTGACTTCTTGTATGGCATTGTTGTGTCCCAAATAGACATCATTGCTCCTGAGACACTATATCCTTTTTTTTTTAACAAGTAGGCGCAAACGGCAGAGTCAACGCCACCACTTAGACCGACTAATACATTCATAATTTGCCTTAAAAAATAATTTCGGACAGCCGACGATAGGACTTGAACCTACGACCAATTGCTTACGAAGCAATTGCTCTACCAACTGAGCTACGTCGGCAACGAAACAAAGAAATGCCGAGGGGCAGAATCGAACTGCCGACACACGGTTTTTCAGACCGTTGCTCTACCGACTGAGCTACCTCGGCACTAAACAACCCGACTATGCTACCAAGATGATTCACCATGCGTGAACTAAGCAAAGAACAAGTCGACGTTAATTGTTTTTGTGCAGCAAGCTACATCTTTAATAAACAAAAAAAAATTTAAAAAACACAGCTGACAGCAGCTTAATGTTGCTGTTTTTGGTTTTCAGCAATAACTCTTTTTGTCAAATACTTTCCTGTTTCGCAATATTTTCAGCAAATTTTGTTCCAAGAGTACGAAGCTTTATGTTACCACAAAACACATAATTTTTCTACAATTTTTTTGGCTAAAAATTTTTTGTGCTTACGCAAAAGCCTGCGTCATCTTACATTTTTTTTAATACTTATTCCAGACCTTAAAGATGATACTGAGTTTTTTAATTGGGTTTCTACCGACGAAACCACGATAAACTCCTTTCTTTTCTTCTTTATTTCCTTAGCAAGGTCTATCGCCCGATCAATTTTATTGTTATTTGCTTCGTCAGACTGAATAGCAAACTCTGCTACAATATTTACATTGTTTTTTGAGATTTCTATAAAACCACCTACTACAGATATCTTTTTTTGTAAACCGTTGGACAGGTTAATTATTATTTCTCCATTGCCAAGTTTCGAGACTAAATTTAGGTGCCCAGCAAAAATTCCAATTGTGCCACTTATAGTGGGAAAAGAAGCGTATTCTACTTTTTCTTTAAAAATCAACCCTTCAGGAGATAAAATTTCGAGATTAAATTTTTTCACATTGGTGCCTCTTTTGTTGGGATTTTTATTACCTATCGGGGCGACTGGACTTGAACCAGCGACCTCTCCCACCCCAAGGGAGTGCGCTAGCCAACTGCGCTACGCCCCGATTTTGCTAGAACGAATGCTAACGAGCTTGGATACGCCTAGCTTATGCTGCACTACAATTTTTCTAAAAGCTCTAAAATCCCACTGATTTCTCTTTTAATTACTTTTAATAGATTGGTCTCTATAAAAACTTCGGGGGATAGAGGATAATCATTGTTTTTTTTATTTTTGCCTGCTTTTAGGTACTTTTTTACGCCTTCAATTCTTATCTTTTTACTATAAAGCAAATCCTTGATTTTAAAAACAAGCTCCTCGTCTTTTTCATCATAAATCCT
This sequence comes from Elusimicrobiota bacterium, assembly GCA_031287735.1. GTDB lineage: Bacteria > Elusimicrobiota > Endomicrobiia > Endomicrobiales > Endomicrobiaceae > JAITSO01. The sequence goes on from JAITSO010000002.1 coordinate 37,159, forward strand.
TTGTCCAGAACTCTTCCTTACAGGAAACAAAAGCTTCTCATTTTCCCAATACCTCAAAGTGTAACCGGGAACATCCGTGTTTCTGGACAATTGACCTATGGTAAAGTATTTTTTAGATTCAGACATTTGAACTATTTTCTTCTAAAAAGTTATTAGATTGCTTAAACCTTATTTTTTTCATTGGAGGAATTAAAAGTTTCTCGCCAGTTTTTGGGTTTCTGCCTCTTTTAACTTTTGTGTCAAAACTTTCAAAGCTTCCAAGTCCTTTTATAACAACTTTCTTAAAACCATTTCTTAATGTGGATATCATTTCGTCAAAAATTTTATTGACTATGACAGATGCCTCTTTTTTAGATGTTAATAAATGTTCCTCTAATAAAATATCCGACAATTTATCTTTAGTTAAATTTTTCGGTTCATAGCTTTTACTCATATTTTGGATCCCTAGTCATTAAATCATTTAAAGCTTTGAGGGGGTCTTTTCGTTCAAATAAAATTTTGTAGGTTTCATTTATTATTGGCAGTTCTACATTTATTTTTTTTCCTATTTCATAGGCGCTTATTGTATTCCTTACGCCTTCTGCTACTACTCCAAGATTGTTTTCCGCTTCTTCTAAGCTTTTTCCTTCGCCTACGGCTTGTCCGACGGAACGATTCCTGGAATGTTTTGAAAAACAAGTTACCATAAGGTCGCCAGCACCGGAAAGTCCATAAAAGGTTTCTCTATTCGCTCCAAGTTCAGAGCCAACTTTTGCGAGCTCTTTAAGACCTCTTGCGACCACCAAAGCTTTTGTGTTATCACCGAGTTTTAGACCATCAACAATCCCTGAAGCAATGGCAAAAACATTTTTCAATGCACCTCCGATTTCAACGCCTACAATATCGCAATTGGTGTAAACTCTAAAGTAATCATTCATAAAAACATCTCTTGCTTTTTTAGAAATTTCAGCATTTATAGAGGCTGAAACTACAGCAGTAGGGACCTTTACACAAACTTCTTCGGCATGGCTTGGCCCAGATAAAACAGCAATGTTTTTATACGAACCTTCAAAAACATCGTCTATTACTTCGCTCATACGCAGTAAGGTTTTATTCTCAATACCTTTTGTGGCGCTGACTATAAGTTTTTTGTTGAGTGAGATTCCTTTGTTTTTTAGGAATTCGCAAGTTGACCTGATGTGTTGAGATGGGACGGCGAACAAAATTGACTCACTACGTGCAACATTTTCTAAACTATTTGTAATAAGTAAATTCGGCGGCAAATCTGCCCCGCCTGCAAAGGGTCTCATTTTTCTATCCTGCAGGGCTTGTGCTCTTTCGGGGTCGAATTCCCATACGACAGTATCGTTACCGTTTTCAAGCAGAAGTGCAGCAAGTGTTACACCCCAAGAACCTGCTCCAAGTACTGCAATTTTCATATTTTTTCCTTGTATTTAGCTACAAAGTTCCCGGTGATTCTACTTTATTGAAATTTTAATGTAAAGTTTTTTACAACACATCGCGTCACGTCATATTTTTCGCAACGTTTTCGTTCTCTGTCCATATCGCAAAATATGTTTTGTTCCAGTAGTGCAAAAAATTGCGAAGCTTACGATGTTTTATGATGTTGCGAAAGCTATCTCGTGTTATTCTTTTCAGTAGCATTGGTTCCAGTATTTTTTAAGAGATAGTCTACTACTGCATTTTGGGCTATGAAATGTTTTATGAGACGTTTGTGATTTTCGGTTGGAGTTTGCCAATGAATTAACTTTGAACGTGTGTTTTTATCCCAAAGAAAATAGGACGCGTTCTTTCCTAAAAAATTATACCGAACAACGCAAGTTTTATCCGCGATTAAATCTCCGCCGTTAAAAGCTATATTATTTTCGGCGTCTTGCGACAACAAATTTATCCCCATCGACATATATTCAACGTCTGACAAAGAAAGATTATAAAGTGTCGGCATAATATCTGGATGAGAACCAAAAACAGAAACATTAACATTTTTTGGACATATCTTTTTAGGAACATAAATATAAAAAGGAACTTTTTGAGAGTTGAAAAAATCTTGTGTTGGAAATTCAAATAAACCCCAAAAGTTATGATCGCCGGTTAGAGCAATTATAGTGTTGTCTGCAAATTTTGAGTTTTTAATCCTTGTTATGAAATTTCCGACCGCATTATTTGCATATTGATAAACTACAAATCTTTTATTTCCTAAATCTTTGTCTAAAAGTCTATTCTCTAATTCAGGCGGAACGTCTAGTGGTAAATTTTGATAATCTTTTGGAATAGAATAAGGCGGATGATTTGTTGTGGTCATTACAAGTATAAATTTACTTTTGCCGCCTTGATTTAAATAATTAAAAACAAAATCCAGCAAATGCTCGTCATAAACTCCCCATTGATTTCTAGGATATTCGGGGTTCATAGAACCTGCTCCTATCACTTTTTGAAAACCCACATTGCTCATAAAAACTCCGGCATTTCTCCAACCTATGCCGCCGCCGTATATAAAAGCAGTTTCGTAATTGTTTTTGTTGTAAGGGGTGGGAGCACTGAAAGGATATTTTTTGTAAGCAAATTGCGATTGCGACAAAACCATAGAGATTGGACGACGTGCTAAATTTAACGCTATAGTTTCCAAACTCACCATTGTGCCGCCTCCGCCGGGAAGATAATTATAAAACACAAAATCTTGGTCAAAATGTTTTTTCAATTCGACTAAAAGATTAAATTGTTCAGAGTTATATTTTAATAAATCGCTTCCAAAACTTTCCATAACAATTAAAATAACATTAGGTTTTATTTCTTCAATAGTTTGATTAAACGACGTCTTATTTATTAAAACGTTTTGCGGATTTTCAGGTATTTCGTCTATGTTTTTTTCAAAAAAATCTGCAAAAGCTTGACGTGCATCTTTAAAACCCGACGTTGTCACTAAATCTATGCCTTTACTTTCGCGGTTTCTTGCGGTAATTGCCGCCATAAAAGTAAAAAAGCCATTGATAGCAACTTTGTTTATAAACATATTTTGCGAAACATCCGCATCGTCAACTTCTAAAGGAACGTTGCGGATAGTTCCTCTTGCGCATAGAAAATTAAATGCAAGCAGAAAAATGGCAATTGAAATTTTTAATGCGATATTTGGTGAATAGTTTCTAATATGAATTGGTTCAGGTTTTAAATTTTTTTCTAATACGGAAAAATTTTTAAAAATATGACCTTGTAAAATTTTTTTTGAAATGGCAAAAGTCAAAACAAAAATAAGTATAAATCCTGAAAATATTAAAAACACATTGTAATTTTCATAAATTGTTGAAATCAAAGCTTTTGTGTCGTCTTCAAAAAATCCAAAAATCAATATATTTATGTGATTTTGAAAATATGAATAAAACCCAAAATCAACACACAAAAATACAAAAATAAGACTTGCAAAAAACGCATAATACCATTTTGCCACAGATAGAAATTTAATAAGAATTTCTTTTTTGTCTACAAACATCAAGACAACTACCGTCAATGTGATAAGTGCACTCATTTCTGAAACAACCGTAAGATCATAGCGAAAACCCATAAAAAAAGCTTTTAGAATATCTTTTGAAAGACCTGCAAAATCAATCCCTTTACCAAAGTAAAAAAAGAAAACGCCTCTAAAAAGAGACATTAAACATAAGAATATAAAGTTCAGCTTAAATATCTTTAGTAATAAAAGTAGTAGCAAAAACGCAAAACTTTTTGCTTGATTCATACATATTCACCACAGAGTGATTAGGTTTACTTAAGCAGCTTAAGCACGACGATGTGCTTTTAAAAGATACCACATGATTATTTGGTTGTGCTGTTTTTCAGGTACTTTGACAATGCACTAAGAAATAAAATTTTTTTTAGATTGGAGCATTTTGAAAGGGAGTATTTTCCATTTATGCAAAACATACCTAAAACAAAGCCACAAAACTTCGAATCCATATTTAAAGCTTCTTATAAGACTTATAGACGAAGATTCTTTAAAATATTTTGTAGGAACGGGAATGTCACCTACTGTCAATTCGCAAATTGCGGCTTGGGCTACAATATGCTGATCAAAGACAAAATCGTCAGAACACCTATCAAAATCAATAGTTTCAAGTGATTTTTTTGAAAACGCTCTATATCCAGTATGGTATTCGCCAAGGTTAAGACCAAAAGTTAAATTTTCTATTATGGTAAGAAATCTGTTTGCCAGGTACTTATAAAAAGGCATACCACCTCGTAACGTTTCTTTACGAGTTCTTATGCGGCAAGCAAATACTATGTCACAAACACCTTCCTTAATTAGTCCTGAGAGAAAAGGTACCAGCCGGGGATCGTATTGATTATCTGGGTGCAGCATAACAACGATGTCAGCTCCCATTTCTAAAGCAATTCTATAGCAAGTTTTTTGGTTGGCGCCATATCCTTTATTCTTCTCATGGCAAATTACTGTTAAATTCAGAGCTTTTGCTATGCAAACAGTACTATCAACGGATAAATCATCTACAAGCACTATATCTTCGCAGCAGCCAACTGGGATGCTATTTACAGTCTGCTCTAGAGTTTTGGAAGCATTGTAAGCTGGGAGAACTACAATGGTTTTCATACTTTTAAGCGGCAAATCGTCAAGAAGGTTGTATCCCAACGACAAGTTTTGAAAGCCTTGCTTTTTGATTGTCTGCTGTTTTTGAGTGAATAATATTTCTTTTAGCAGCTCTATCCCATTTTGAAAAGGCAATAGATAGTAATTCTGGGATATTTTTAAAATCTTTGTTTTTCACTGCAGTTTCGAGTTTTTTAACATAAGTTTTCATTTCGCTTTTAATTGATGCGTTTTTGGCGGTTCTTTTTGTGGTTTTCCGCACCTCTTTAATGGCAGAAGTGTGTCTACCGGTTTTTAGTTTTGACATTACCTACTCCTTCATTTATTTTATAAGATTTGCAACAAAACTTATGTCTATTGTGCATTTTTGGTATGGGATAGTCAAATTATTGCATCATTTTGATAGTATGTTTGTAAGTGCAAACTTAGCGTTGTGTAAAACTTTGTTGTGCTTTAGACTACCCGTTTGGTAGACTGTAAAAAATATTGTGTTGTGTGTGGTTGACTGCATATACGAGTATGCTGGTTTTTTGTTTAAATAATTTTTTTTTAGTAAAATATTCGGGTCTGATTTGGGAATGTTAAGGCGGAGCAGTTGAATGTTTAATTACGAAACAGTTGTTGGACTTGAAGTTCATATGCAGATAAACACTAAATCAAAAGTTTTTTGCGAATGCTCTACGGAGTTTGGAGCAGAACCAAACACAAACATTTGTGTAATTTGCACATCTCAACCCGGTACAATCCCTATCCTAAACAAAAAAGCTGTTGAAGCTATTGTAAAAACAGGTCTTGCCTTGAATTTCACAATAAACAAGCAATGCACTTTTGCAAGAAAACAGTATTTTTACCCTGATGTGCCTAAGAATTACCAGATAACGCAGTCTGAACCTCCCTTATGTTCAAAGGGAAAACTCAAGATTTACATAGATGGAAAAGAAAAAATCGTGAATCTTGCAAGAATTCACCTTGAAGAAGATGCGGGAAAGCTAGTTCATGAAATAGGGAATAGGAAATTAGACTACTCTCTATTAGATTTAAACAGGGCAAGTGTTGGACTTATGGAACTTGTTACTGAGCCGGAACTGTCTTCACCTCAAGAAGCATTGGAATTTTTAAATGAATTAAAAACTATCGTTGAATATCTTGGAACTTCTCAGTGCAGTATGGAAGAGGGAAAAATGCGTTGCGATGTCAATGTTAGCGTGCGGTCTGCCGGGCAAAAAGAGTTGGGAACGAGAATAGAGATAAAAAATATGAATTCTATCTCAGGCGTTAGAGATGCGATAGCTTATGAAGTTGAAAGGCAAATAGAAGTTTTAAATTCCGGTGGTAAACTTATTCAGGAAACGAGGCTTTGGGAAGCGGAAGAAGGAATAACGAAATCTATGAGAACAAAAGAAGGAGCTTTAGATTACAGATATTTCCCGGAACCAGATTTAGTTCCTTTTGAACTGTCCGATTCTTTTATTGAAGATTTAAAAAAAGATATTCCCGAACTTCCAATGATGAGAAAACAAAGGCTTATAGATGATTATGCTTTGTCAGATTATGATGCTGGTTATTTAACTTCAAAAAGAGAAATAGCAGATTTTTATGAGGAAAGTTTAGGTTTTACAAAAGATAAAAAAATTTGTGCCAAATCTTTGTCAAATTGGCTGTCAACAGAGCTTAATGGAAAATTGAATGCAGATAAAAAAGAAATTTCACAATCGCCAGTGTCTTCTCAAAGTTTAGCGAAACTTGTTAATCTAATAATTGACGGTAAAATTTCTGGTAAAATAGCAAAAATCGTTTTTGAAGATATGTATTTGAAGTCACTTGATCCTGAAATTGTAGTCAAAGAAAAAGGTCTTGCACAAATATCAGATGAGGGTGAACTTGCAAAAATTTGTCAAGAAGCCATAAATGAAAGTCCTAAAGTTGTTGAAGAATTTAAAGCTGGAAAAGAAAGGGCGATAGGTGCTATTGTTGGACTTGTTATGAAAAAATCAAAAGGACAGGCTAACCCTGGTCTTGCTAACAAAATTATATTGGAAAAATTGAAAAATTAGGATAAGTTTTTGATGAAAAATAGGGATATTATTATAAAATTTAAATTGATTATTCAGTCTGCAATAATGTTTTCGCTGCTCCTTTTTCAAAGTTGCAATTCAGATTCTCCAGCTGCTGTTGCTTCAAAGACGCGTTCAGTGCTGAAGAAAACAATGCCTTACCAAATGAAAGATGGCAAAATCAAAGTGCTTATTATTGCCAATACAATTTGGTCGCCTTACATAGAACGTTTCATAGAGGGTTGTGCTTCAGAAGGCAATGCTCTAGGATTTAATGTCGATACGCTTGTTACAGGTGGTAACTCTGAGAGCTGCAAAGAAGCTATTTCTAAAGCTGCTAAAGATAACTATGATGGGATAATTCTCTCGCATAGCGGTCCAGTTTACACCTACGATTCGCTGCTGCCTATCACAAACAAAGGAATAAAGGCTGTGACCTTTGATTCTTACCCTTACACGATAGTGTTGGGCAATATAAAGTACAATGAAATGGTCAAGAATGTGACAAGCACTGCACTTAAAGACGAAAAACTTGCTCGACTTTCACTACAGAGTTTGGTTAATTCTTTTCCCGGTAAAAAACCTATTAAAGTTATAAGATCACATATGGGTCCTGGAATTATGCCCATTGAGGCGCGAAAAAGAGTATATGACACATTTGTGAAAAATGGGTATATCGAAGAAGTGGGGGCAGTAAAAGCCCATCACAGTAGTGGCAACCCATATAGGGAAGTCCAAGAGCAATTATTATGGCTTTTAGATTCTGATTTGAAGGATAAAGAAATTGATGCAGTGTGGTCGCCTTACGATGAATTGGCAAAAGGTTGTTTAGAGGCGTTGATTGCGGCTAATCGTCGCGATATTAAGCTATTTTCCATTGATATATGTGATGAAGATATTAATTTAATGCGTTCTAATAAATCTCAGTGGATTTCAACAGCGGCAGCTGATCCCAGACAAATAGGTGTTGTGAATATGCGCATACTTGCAGCTAAATTCGCAAATGAACGTACTCCAAAAGAAATTTATTTTGATGTTTATCTTATAGAAAGCGATAAATTAAAAGATGGTGTAAATATGTCAAATATTACGAATGTTATTCCAAGATTAGGTGATAGCGGAAAACTTTTTTCTAATTATGAATGGATGAGAAAAATTAGAGTAATTAGAGGTGGTCGGCAAGGGCAAAAGGATAAAAAGTAACTTTACTGATCTAAAAAGGAGTAATTTATGTCAGAAATTTATTTAACAAGAGAAGGTAGAAAAAGTCTTATCGTCGAATTTGAAAAACTTCAAAACAGAAAACCAAAAATACAAGAAGAGATAGCACGGGCCAGAGAACATGGAGATTTAAAGGAAAATGCTGAATACCATGCGGCGAAAGAAACACTTACAAATCTCATGCGCCGAATTGCAGAAATAGATTCCAAATTATCTCGTTCAAAAATCATTGAAGATTTAGATATTGACCCAGATAAAGTTTTTATTGGCGTAACCATTCAACTTCAGGACGAGGACGGCGATGATTACAATTACTCTGTAGTTGATTTGGAAGAGGCTGATCCACTGTCCAATAAAATTTCTGTTCAATCACCGCTTGTACAAGGTCTTTTAGGTCATAAAGCTGGCGAAACTGTTGAGGTAGATCTCCCATCTGGAAAAACTAAGTTCAAAATACTAAAAATTTCGAGATAATTTTTTTGATGTTTACACGCATACAGGTAACAAAAAATAGAAATTATGAGAAAAAAACACAGAAATAAAAAAGATTTAAAATTTAAGGTTAAGTTTCTGTACAGAAAGTATATTTTGCAGAATTTGTTTGTGTTAAATTACAGACGTATGTATCCTTTCGTAAAACCTTACTGGATAAGAGCTTGCTTAGGAGTTTTTCTTACTATCCCTGTTGGTGCATTAGATTCAGCAGCCGCGTTGCTTTTAAAACCTTTCATAGATAATGTTCTTGTAAAAAAAGAAGTTTCTTTTTCTGTGTATTTGCCTTTTTTAGTAATAGCTTTTACTTTGCTTCAAGGCGGGTTCACCTATGCTGCTGCTTATATGAATACGTGGGTTGGCAATAAAATTGCTTTTGCGATTAAAAGAGTTCTGTATATGAAACTCATTTCTATGGATACATCGTTTTACGATAAATCAAATTCAGGGTTGATACTCCAAAGGTTTTCAGCAGATGCGGATATAGCTGCTAGTGGTTTGATAAGCAACTTAAAAATGTTCATAACAAAGTTTTTTTCATCGTTGTCGCTTATTGGCGTTTTGATTTACAATTCTTGGATGCTTTCAATTTTTGCAGTTGCTGTGCTGCTTGTTGCAGTTTATCCATTGTCGTTAGTTAGAAAAAAAATTAAAAACATAACGCAAAAAACAGTGGTTGGTGGTGCACAACTTACAACCTTGTATAATGAAACTTACAGTGGCAACAAAGTTATACATTCTTTTACTTTAGAAGATTTTAAAACGCAAAATTTTGACAAAATAAGTGACGGTATTTTTCATTTATCTATGAAAATGGTTCAAAGCAGCAATTGGCTTTCGCCTTTTATGCATTTTATTGGATCAGTGGGTGTTGCAATAGTTTTAGGCCTTGGTAGTTATTTAATACTAAAAGGTGTCATAACTAGTGGAAACTTTGTTTCTTTTGTTGCTGCTTTGATGATGTTGTATACACCTCTACGGTCTATCGGTGGAAATTTTATTGCTGTCAATTCATCATTTTTGGCGATGGACAGGGTTTTTTCTATTTTAAACACCAATCCATCAATAAGTTCAAAAAATGGAGCTGTAAAGCTCAAAGTTATAGAAAAAAACATAGAATTTAAAGACGTTTATTTTGGCTATGATGGCAAAACTAAAATTTTAAAGGGTTTAAGTTTTGAAATTAAAGTTGGTCAAACTGTTGCTATAGTTGGCCCTAGCGGAGGTGGAAAAACTACAATTAGTAGCTTGTTGCCCAGACTCTACGATATTCAAAAAGGTGAAATTTTAATTGATGGAATAGATATCAGAGAGTATACGATAGAGTCTTTGAGAAAAAATATAAGCATGGTTTTTCAAGATAACTTTTTGTTTTCGGGAACAATCAGAGACAACATCTTGCTTTCAAATTTACAAGTTTCTCAAGAGGAAATAGCGAATGCTTTGAATAATTCGTATCTTGAAAAATTTGTAGAATCTTTACCTAATAAATTAGATACAGAAATAGGTGAAAGAGGAATTCTGCTTTCTGGCGGGCAAAAACAAAGAGTAGCGATAGCAAGGGCTTTCTTAAAGAACGCTCCGCTTGTGATTTTAGATGAGGCCACAAGTGCTCTTGACAATAAAGCCGAACAAATTGTTCAAGACGCTTTGGATAATCTTATGAAAAGCAAAACAGTTATTGTGATAGCTCATAGATTAAGTACCGTTCAAAATGCTGATAAAATTATAGTAATTGACGATGGTAAAATTGCAGAACAGGGAACGCATAAAGAGTTATTGATGTTGTCAAATGGTATTTACGCATCTTTATACGGTCGGCAGTTCAAATAAAAGTTTGTGTGTTTACTTTTTAGGAGTAAAGATTTTATGTGCGGAATTATTGGGGTGGAAAATAATGAAAATGCCGCCGTTTTAGTGTCAGCTGGGCTACTCAATCTTCAGCATAGAGGCGAGGAGTCGGCAGGTATTACGATAAGCGGTAAAGAGAAAATGAAAACCTTTAAAACGATGGGTCTTGTTTCCACTCTTTTTAATGAGGATATTCTAATAAACAAGTTGCCTGGTACCGCCGCTATTGGGCATGTACGCTACACCACTTCTTCTAAAAGTTCTTTGTTAAATGCTCAGCCTTTTCAGATCAGCTGTATCCATGGCAATCTTGCTGTAGTACATAATGGGAATATCACAAATTTTCACCAGTTAAGGAAAGAATTGCTAAAAAAGGGTTCTATTTTCAACCACACTTCTGATACAGAGATTCTATTACATTATATTGCAATGTCAAAAGGCAACTTATCATCTATTGTTGCAAACTCGTTAAAAAAGCTTGAGGGCGCTTTTTCCATAATTATTTTAAAAGATAAAACGCTTATTGGTGTGCGGGACAAAAATGGATATAGACCATTGGTTCTCGGAAAAATTGGGAATTCGTACATAATAGCGTCCGAGAGCTGTGCTATTGAAGCCTTAAGTGGTAAATATGTTAGAGATATTGCACCAGGAGAAATTATCATTATAGAGAATGGACAAATTAGAAAGTCCTTCTTTTATGGGAAGTCCAAAAAGCAAAACACTTGTATTTTTGAACAGGTTTATTTTTCCCGTCCAGACAGCGTAATGTTTTCGAAAACAGTTAGAAAAGCCAGATTGAAAATGGGAGAATATCTTGCCGAGCAGATGAGAGGTATAAAGGCAGATATTGTTATGCCGGTTCCGAATTCTGGCTATTTTGCTGCTTTAGGATTCTCTAGATATTCAAACATAATTTTTGAAAATGGTTTTATAAGAAACTATTATGTGGGCAGATCTTTTATAAAACCATCGCAAAGCTTGAGAGATTTGACAGTGAAATTAAAACTTCTTCCAATTAAAGAAGTTGTTAGCGGGAAAGAGATTATTGTAATTGACGACTCAATAGTTAGAGGAACGACGTCAAAAAGATTGATAGATGTTTTGAAAAGAACTGGTGCAAAAAAAATACATTTTGCATTTTCATGTCCACCGATAATTTCACCCTGTTATTACGGTATAGACACTCCTAGCAAAGAACATTTGATAGCTGCGAATAATTCGACTGAAAGAATCAAAAAATACCTTGGGGTAGATAGTTTAACTTTTTTGAGATTAGATAACCTTATCAAAGCTTGTGCACCAGAAAGCAGAAAAGAAAATCTGTTTTGTTGTTCTTGCTTTAACGGAAAATATCCCACTAAGGTACCAAAAAAAATTTACAAAGAAATTGTTTGATAGTTGAATAATAGATTTCCAAAATTTTAACATGCTGGTAGTGGCAATTTTTAATCAGTCTACAGATTAGGAAAATCCTTTCTGGCCTAAGCCAATTGGGTATTTTGCTGCTATCTTAAAAGTTTGAGGGGGATTATCAATAAGTTTATATGGTAGTGCGCAAGCAGAGAATAAAGTTGTTATAATTAAAAGAAAGGAAGTTGGCGTTTAAATATCGTATGAGTAAATTTGAAATAAGAAAATATGGCGATCCGATATTGCGTAAAAAAACACAGCATATTTGTGAAATTACAGAATATATCAAAAATTTATGCAATGATATGCTTGAAACTATGTACTCTGTTTCTGGTGTCGGTCTTGCGGCTCCTCAAATTGGTGTATCTTTGCGACTTTGTGTCGTAGATGTTGATCCTAATAAAGAATCCCCATTCATTTTAATAAATCCTAAGATTATAGGTACCGAGAATAAAGTTGAGGGTCAAGAGGGTTGCTTGTCGTTTCCTGGTTTCTATGAAAAAGTAAAGCGCTTTGAGAGCATAGAAATAGAGTTTCTAAGTATAGATGGTCTATTGACACGTCTTAAAGCGAAAAATTATTTTGCAAGGGCTGTTCAGCACGAAGTAGATCATTTGGATTGTAAGTTATTTATAGATTATCTCCCGGATTGGAAGAAGCGTATGCTTGAAAAGGAAATTAGAAAGCGAAAAAAGATGGCCAACTGGTGAAAATTTTGTTTTTCGGTACAGCTTCAATTTCAAGAATTTATTTAGATCACCTGTATAAAAGTGGTTATGAGATTTTCGTAATTACGGGAACGGATAAGCGTGCTGCAAGAGGTCAGAGGTTGGTAATACCAGAAGTAAAAGTTTACTGTCAAGAAAAAAACATAAGCTATATTCAGTCTGAGTCTTTTTCTCCTGAAGTTGTTGCTATTATAAGGAATTTAAATGCTGATATTGGGGTTGTTGTGTCTTATGGCAAATTATTGTCTGAAGAAGTTTTCACAGCTACTAAGTCAAAAGTTTTCAACATTCATTTTTCCTTGTTACCAAAATACAGAGGTGCTTCCCCTGTGCAATATTCTTTAATTAACAACGATAAAGAAACTGGGGTAACGTCTTTTTTTGTTGAAAAGAAACTTGACTGTGGGGATATTATAGCCCAAGAAAAAATCGCTATCAGTAAAGACGAAAACGCAAAAACCTTATTTGATAAGTTAATTCCACTAGGAGTAAGCGTTATGGATAAAGCAATTGCACTTTTGCAAACAAATGGTTTTAAAGCCAAGCCGCAAATTGGAGAAGCTACTTTTGCTCCTACTATAGGAAAAAAAATGGGTCTTGTTAATTGGAAAAAAAGTGCTAAAGAAATTTACAATTTGTTTAAAGGGTTGTATTTGTGGCCTGGTCTGTATTCGGTATTTTCTACTGGGTTGTTAAGTGGAAAAAGAATAAAGTTTTCAAATATTGAGATAGCGGATGATATATCTAAAAACCTGAATTTTGGTCAAATTTGCTCTTTTGAAAAAAACAAAGGCTTTACGGTTACTTGCTTCTGTGGGAAAATTTTGGTGCTGGAAGTTCAGCCTGAAAACAAACGCACAATGTCTGCGTGGGATTTTTTGCAAGGCGGAAATGTTGCAATTGGAGATAAGTTTACAACTACAGTTTTTTGAAATTAGGGTGCTCTATTAAAATATTTGTCTTTGAATTTAAAGAAACTCGTTTTTGAATGTGCTATACAATGTAGCGATGGTTGCATATCTTTTTTTGAACAAGCATGTGACTTATTTCCCTATATTCTTACAATTTATTTTATCCAATTTCTAAAAATTACAAAAGGGTCTTTGCCATGGCGCATTTTTACGTTTGTCCGGAAGATGTTAGCGGGAAAAGATTTAAAATTTATGGCGAATATGCACATTATGTTGGTAATGTTCGGCGTTTTAAAACTGGCGACGAAATAATGCTTTTTGATGGGCGTGGCAATTCTTATAGAGCACGTGTTTCTAATATGCTGAAGAATGAAATTTCAGGGGATATTTTAGAGGCTTTTTTTAAAATGCCAGAATTTAGACTGTGTCTTTTTTGTGCTCTTGCAAAAGGTACAAGGTTCGAGTGGCTTGTGGAAAAATGTGCCGAAATAGGCGTTTGTTGTATTATTCCTATTAGCACAAGACGCAGTGGTGTTGAGACGCTTTCCCAAAACAAACTCAAACGTTTAAAAAAAATTTCGATTTCGGCAAGTTCCCAGTGCGGTCGAAACGACATTTTGGAAATTTGTGATATTCAAGATTTTAGAGAATCTTGTCTTAATGCTTTCAAAGCACTGCATTTTGAAAATGTTTTGCTTTGGGAAAGCGAAGAAAAAAATAAAACTTTGAGAAGTTTATTAGAGAATAAAAACAAAAAAGGCGTCAATGCGTTCATAGGACCTGAAGGCGGATTTGAAAGTGATGAAGTAGAACTTGCAAAGTCTTTAAATTTCAAAACTGCTTCTTTAGGCAAAAATATACTTAGAATTGAAACTGCTGCTATATGCGCCTCTGCTTTAATTTTAGACGCAATGTCGTCTTGCGAATAAAAAATGAAATATTTTATTTATAGTTTTGGCTGTAAAGTAAATCAATATGAAAGCCGGCTAATTTCTCAGGAATTTAAAAAGCTCGGCTTTGCAAATGCTCAAGACATCAAAAACGCTGATATTGTCGTAATAAATTCCTGTGCAGTTACAAAATCTGCCGAAAAAGAATGTCTTTATTTGCTACGCAAGATTTCTAAGTTTTCGCAAAGAATTAAGATACTTCTTACAGGTTGTTTTGCAAAAATAAAATTTCAAGAGATAGCACAGAATTTTCCAGATATTGAGATAATAACGGATAAAACAAAACTTTGGACTAAAGAAACATTGTCAATTTTTGAAAAACGTTCTCGTGCATTTGTGAAAATTCAAGACGGCTGCGATAGCTTTTGCAGTTATTGCATAGTGCCTTATATTAGAAATGTTCTTTGGAGCAAACCAGAAAGAGATGTTATTTTAGAAATTTCAGAACTTGTCAAAAATGGATACGCTGAAATAGTCTTGTCTGGTATCCATATAGGAAAATACGAAGGTGGACTTTCAAAAATAGTTAGAAAAATAATAGAGATACCCTTAAATTTTAGAGTTAGAATTTCTTCTGTGGAATTGAATGAAATAGATGCTGATATTATAGAGCTTATGAAAAAGTATCCGGATAAAATATGTCCTCATTTACATATACCATTGCAATCCGGAAGCGATGCAATTTTGGCGTTAATGAATAGAAAATACAGTGCAAAAAATTATTTTGATAAGACGGCTGAAATTTTAAATTCAATTCCAAATTTTAGCCTCACTGCCGATATTATTTCCGGTTTTCCTTTTGAAACTTTAGAAAACCACATAGAAACTTGTAAATTCGTAGAAAAAACCTCTTTTTCACGGCTTCACATTTTTAGCTATTCAGACAGAGAGGGAACAAAAGCTTTTTCCTTTAAAAAAAAAGTTGTTCCAGAAGAAATCAAAAGAAGAACAACCCAACTTTTAGAAATGGATAAAGTTAAAAGACAAGAATTTTTTAGTGCAAATGTTGGTCAAAAAAGGAAAGCTGTCAGTATAGGTCAAACTAAAGCTTTAACGGATAACTACATAATCGTAGAAAACATGAAACCCCAAAATGGAATTTTTGAAGTGGATGTAGTGTAAACCGTAAGTTATTTGGGTATAAAAAATTCTCATCAGGGTCTTTTCAGGAATACTATGTGTCGCAAACAAATTTGGGTATATTTATTTCGTAGATGCAGCAGTAAGTATAGATTGTATCATAGGTGTTGGGTCCGCTTTATTTTGCCCGGCTATATCAAACGCTGTGCCATGACCTGGAGAAGTTCTGGTAAAAGGTAGCCCGGCTGTAACATTGACTATTTTTCTTGCATCAATGCATTTTAGCGGTATCATGACTTGGTCGTGATACATTGCACAAACTAAATCGTACTCATCGTTTTTTGCCTTAAGCCATACGCTATCAGCACTCCGGGGGGAAACAATGTTGGGATAATGTTTTTTCAAAATTTTAAATGCTGGCAGTATTATGTCCTTTTCTTCACTTCCCAATATAGAATTTTCGCCACAATGAGGATTTAACCCGCATAAAGCAATTCTGATTTTTTTTTTAGCGATTCTATTTTTTAAAAAATCAGCACCAAGATGTACATTTTCGACAATGTCTTTTGTATTTAATATTTTTGGAATTTGAAATAACGGAATGTGCCTTGTTACCATGACAGAGTTTAGCTTCCCACAAATCATTAACATTGCGACTTTTTTTGATTTTGTAAGATCACAAAGCAATTCGGTATGCCCGAGGTATTCAGTGCCAGCTGCTTTGAAAGATTCTTTCGATACCGGAGCAGTTGTTAAAGAAGCACATTCTTTTTTTAAGCAAAATTGAACGGCTTTTTCGATTGCTAAATAAGAACAAACCCCACCAATTTTAGATGAAGTTCCCAAATTTAAAGTTCTTATCAGTGCACTTGTCTCTACGAACTCAAAGTTTTTAAAGTATTTTTTAAAGTAAGAATCTCCGAAAATAAAAGGACTACAACACTTTCTTACTATAGAATGATTTACAGCTTTACGAACTACTTCAGCTCCAATTCCTGCTGGATCTCCTAAAGTGACAGCTACTTTGGTTTTAATCATTTATCTTTATATTGGATTTGCGTTTTAATTCTGTAACATAAACTTCATAAGCTTTGCTTGCATTTTGCTGATAAAGAATGTTTGCGACATCATTTTTTAAAACATCATACGTTATGTCCCTTTTGGCACGTTCTTCAGTGATTTTTATAAAACAATAGCCATTGTCTGTTCTAACAGGATCCTTTGTTTGCTCTCCAAGCTTAAGAGCGGATATAGCTTTATTCAATTCTTGAGATGGCAAAGCACCTTTTGGGACAAATCCTATATCACCACTCCTTGCTTTAGAAGGATCGTCGGAGTATTGAGAAGCAACAGTTTCAAATGATTTGGATTTGAGTTCTTTTTTTATTATGTCAAGTTTTGCTTTTGCTGCACGTTGGTCGGCATCGGAAGCATTCTTAGGACAATTCACAAAAACCAAACTAATTCTTACCTGCTCCGCAAAAACTCTTTTAATTTGTGCGGCAATGTCGTTTACCATCATCTCGTCTTGAGGTGAAAGACTATTTTTGCTTCCGCGAATGTTGTTTTGAATTTTATTGTACAAATCTCGAATTTCAGCCTCTGAAGGTTGCTTTATTTTATGTTCCACTTTTTGTTTTATAAGTTTCTGTATGGACAATGTGTCACCTATTCTGGTTTCATAGGCATTTCTGGTGAGACCATTTTTCTTTAACTCGGCATCAAAAGTTGCAGCATCTACTTGCAAATTCATTTCCTGATTCTTAATAAAATCTTGAATTTCTTTTTTTGAAACGCTTATTTTATTAGATTTGACCTCTTGCTTCAAGATAACCTCATCAAGCATTTGGTTCAAGATGTTGTTTCTCAATTCTTTTTCTTTTTCTGGTGTTTGTTGGTTTGCAGGAATGCTTCTTTTGTACTGTTCAAAGATAGGGTTAAAAACTTTGTTAAATTCCGAAGCGAAAATTGGCTCATTATTGACCGTAGCTAAAGTTTTATCGGATTGAGCAAAAGCAACATTTACTGTAAACGCAAATGTAATCAACAAGCAAAATATTGATTTTTTCATTTTTTGGCAATTCCTCCGTTTTTTTTATTATATCTGTCCCAAATCCACTGGCTACTTTAGGCAATGTGAGTTATGTGGGCTATATTTTATTTTCAGCTGTTGTTGCCGAGGAAGTTTCTGTTAAATAATTTACTTCAACGCCAATATTTTTAGTCTGTTGATTTACAAATTCTTCGAGATTGTTTCTTTCAAGTAAAATTTTTATGGAATCCTTGACTTCGTCAAGAGCTATTGCTGGCAGCTTCTGGCTAGAAACTTTATAGATGATACAATAACCGTATTGGGTGGAAACCACTTCTGATACTTCACCATTTTTCAGCGACAGTGCTGCTTTTTCAAATTCTGGAACAAGCTCGCCACTCCTTACAGGACCTATACGCCCGCCACTCTCGGCCGAACTAGCGTCTTGTGAAAATTCTTTAGCGAGATTAGCAAATTTCTCCTCATCTCCGATGTTTCTTGCTTTTTCATAAACCTCTTGTGCCGATTTTTCATCAAAAGATAGAATATAGCGCACAGTGTAAGCAACGGGTTCCACATATACATCTTTGTGCAAATCATAATAATTTTTGATATCGTTTTCTGAAGGGGTAAAATCAGTTTGCTTATTTTTCAAAAACAGCTCTATTAGCAAATTGTTTTCATATTCAGAAAGTTGGGATTGTTGATTAGATTTGAATTTGTTTAAGGAATCCGTATATTCTTCTCCCTTATCTATTCCGGTTTGTTTGGCAAGTTCATAAATGACTTTCTCTTTTACAAGTGCATCTATGAATTGTTTTCTCCCAGACTCAGTGTTTTCATAGTGGTTCCTGTATTCAGCTGGCAAATCTGACAATTTTTGGTTGAGATCTGTTTCTGTGATAACAGAATTACCTATTTTGGCAATAACATTGCCTTCTGGTTCTGGTTCTTTAATTTTTTTGCAAGAAAAACAAAAAACAGCAAACAACATCATTAAACCTAATAACAAATTTTCTGCTACACGGATATTCATAGTACCTCCGATAGAATTTTTACAGCAATTGCAATACTACATATTTTGCTTTTTGAACGCCTTGTATCTTCAAAAGTTCTTTGAGAATTTCGTTTGAAACCACGTTGTCTACTTCAATGATAGTTAGTGCCGATTTGCCAGAATCTTTTCTCCCAACATTCATTCCGGCTATATTTACATTACTATCACCCAAAACCGCTCCAATTTTGCCAATAACACCCGGTCTGTCGTCATTTATTATCACCACTTTTCCGCCAATAGGGCTAACATCCACATTCAAATCATTTATATTCACAATCCTTGGATTTTTGTCATTAAATAGTGTAGCTGATATTGAAATTTCACTCTTATCAGTTTTAACTTTAGCTGTGAAAAGATTTAAATAGTCACCGGAATCTTTTATAATGGATTCTTTGATTTTTATTCCTCTTTCTTTTGCAAGCGTAAAAGCATTTACAGAATTTACTTTTATATCAAGCAATGGAGAAAGCAGACCTTGCAGATAAGAAACTGTTAAGACGCTTGTATTGAAATCAGAAAAATGTCCGCAATACTCTAATTCAACGCTTTCTATGCCACCCTCTGAAATTTGCCCTTGAAAAGAACCGCTTTTTAAAACTAAATCCATATAAGGCATCATTTTCTTGTAAACTTCCCATGTGACAGCCGGAACATTTACTGCATTTCTTACAAGACCTTTTGTGAAAAAATCTATTATAACTTCGCTCATTTCTAAAGCAATTTTTACCTGTGCTTCCTCAGTGGAAGCTGCAAGATGAGGTGTTATTACCGTGTTGTTGGTTTCTATTAAGCTCCAATCTTCAGGCGGCTCTTTTGCAAATACATCTACTGCCGCTCCTTTAACTTTTCCAGATTTTATAGCTTCTGACAAATCGTGTTCATTTACTATGGGACCTCTAGCGCAATTTATAATGCGTACGCTGTCTTTCATTTTTTTTATAGCTTCTGAATTTATCAGCCCTTTTGTGCTGTCATTTAATGGAGAATGTATTGAAATATAATCAGAATGTTGATAAATTTCTTCTAATGATTTTACTTCTATCCCATTGTTTTTCGCGAGTTCTACATTTACAAAAGGATCATAGGCAATAACTTTCATTCCAAAACTCAAACATCTTTTTGCCACTTCAAAACCGATTTTTCCAAGACCAATAAGACCTAATGTTTTTCCAAAAAGCTCAGTTCCGACGAAATTTTTACGATCCCACTTTTTTGATTTTAATGACACGTGAGCTTCTGGTATGTTTCTTGCGAGGGCAAGCATAAGACCGATGGTGTGCTCGGCTGCAGAAATAGTATTTCCACCGGGAACATTTGCAACCACAATTCCTTTCTGTGTTGCAGCTGTTTTGTCCACATTATCAACGCCGGTTCCGGCTCTACCTATAAATTTAAGTTTGCCTGCTGCTGAAATTATGTCTGATGTAACTTTCACTTCTGAACGTATTAAAAGTCCATCATAATCTTTTATAAGCTCTTTAAATTGTTCAGGGGAAGGCTTATTGTGAATTTCAATTTTAAAATTTTTGTTTGCTATCAAAGCGTCCAACCCTTCCATATTATCATAAGTCATTAAAATTCTATACATTTCAAAAAAATTTCCTTTTGTAACTAAAATTTAGCTGTCTAACAAGGCTGCTTCGGCCGCCGCCACAGCTTTTCCTTTTTCAACGTTAAACCCAAGTTCTGCCAAAGTCATTTCAAGACAAGCAAAACCTACTAATAAGTCTGCTTTGCCGATATATCCCATGTGTGCGAACCTTATGATTTTGCCTTTCAAATTTCCCTGACCGCCGGCGATAGAAACGCCGTATTTTTCTCTTAAAGTTTTTACTATTTTGCCGCCTATTTCCGTGGGAACACAAGCACTTGTTACAACTTCGCAAGGAACTTCACCGAAAAGCTCTAATCCTAAAGCTTTCATCGCAGATCTTGCAGCTTTTGCAAGAAGTTTGTAATCATTCCACATATTTTCTATGCCGCGTTCTTTTATAAGCCTTATAGACTCTTGAAGTGCTACTATTAACGTAACTGGAGGAGTAAACGGAGTTTCATTTGTAGCATAAGATTTTTTGTATTTTTTTATATCAAAATAAAATTTAGGAAGTTTTGAAGCTTCTGTGAGTTTCCATGCTTTTTCGCTAAAACTTATAAAAGCAAGTCCCGGTGCAAGCATGAAACCTTTTTGAGAACCGGAAACTACCACATCAATTTTCCAATCGTCAGTTCTAAATTCTTGACCGGCAAGACCTGAAATAGCATCTACAACTAAAACAGCATTAGTTTTAGCAACTACTTCTCCGATTTTCTTTATATCATTTACTACTCCTGTGGAAGTTTCTGTAAAAGTGGTGTAAACAGCTTTAACATTGGGATTTTCTTTTAGAGCTTTTTCTATTTCAGCTGGGTTTACAACTTTACCCCATTCTACTGACGTTGAAATAACGTTTACTCCATAAGATTGTGCTATTTTTATCCATCTATCGCCAAAATTTCCACAACTCGCAACTATAATTTCATCATCTGGGCTCAAAAGATTCGCAATTGCCATTTCCATCGACCCAGTTCCTGAAGCGGCAAGTAGATAAACTTCATTTTTTGTCTGAAAAACATATTTTAAACCTTCGACCACATCTTTGTAGATCGTTCCAAACTCATTTGTTCTGTGGTGAAGTATTGGTAGTGCTTCTTTAAGAGCTACTTCCGGCGGAATCGGGGTAGGACCGGGAGTTAAAAGATAATGTTTTTGCATTTTGTGCTGCCTCCGTTTTACGAAAGATGAGCAAAGTGACATTCTAAATTTGAAACAATTGCTTTGCAGTTTGCAATCACCAGCTCGCAGAATTATACTTCATATATTCCATCCCGTCAAATTTCTCAGTATTTTGTAAGCAGACTACAAATAACCGATGCAACTTGCTGGGCAAAACATGTTGTTTTTAACTACTGTTATGCGTGCTGCTAAGTATTGTCGCTACTTTGCTTGCAAAAAATAATATCAAAGCCCAGATAATGCAAGGACTATTATATGCATAATTTCAGCGTCACGAAATACTATAAAATTTTGCTTGAGCGAAGAAAAAGGTATTACAATGGAAATGATGTGGCAAAATTTATATATTTAGTCTGTAGTGAAAAGAAATTGTAAAGTTACACATAAGTGTCTTGAATCATGTTTTGTGGGTGTTGTTAAAATTCTAAAGTTGTTCAGCGTGTATAGACTTATATTTGAGCGTTTTGTCAGTTATTTTAATATTGTTTAATATCAGAAAATGCAAAAATTTTGCAAAATGGAGGAAAAATGCCAACAGCACTCATCAGTGTATCTAGCAAAAGCGGCGTAGTTGAATTTGCAAAAAATTTAACTGATTTAGGTTGGGATATAATCTCAAGCGGCGGAACTGCGAAAACATTAAAAGAAAACGAAATCGACTGTAAAGAAATTTCTGAAATAACAGAATTTCCTGAAATTCTTGATGGACGTGTAAAAACTTTAAACCCTAAAATTCACGGTGCTATTTTAGCCGTAAGAGGAAACGATGTCCATACCCGCCAATTAAAAAAACATAAAATAAGCACCATAGACATAGTAGCCGTAAATCTCTATCCTTTTGAAGAAACTATAAATAAAATACCAAAACCTAACGACAAAAAAATAGCTCAAGAAATTATTGAAAATATAGATATCGGTGGTGTGGCACTGATTAGAGCGGCAGCAAAAAATTACAAAGATGTTTTGGTAATTTGCGATAATTCCGACTATAATTTGATAATAGATTGGTTAAAAAACAAGGATATAGATGAAGAAAAAAGATTAAATTTAGCTGCAAAGGCTTTTCGCCATACTGCCTACTACGATTCTTTGATTTCAAACTATTTGACTTATGAAAAATTTCCAAGCCAAGTTTCAATCCCTCTGAAAAAACTTTCCAATTTAAGATACGGGGAAAATCCGCATCAAGCCGCAAGTCTTTATGGAAATGGAACAGAGCAAAATTTTCCATCGGTAATTTCTGCCAAACAACTTCACGGCAAAGAACTTTCATACAACAATTATTTAGATTTAGAAGCAGCTTGGCGGCTTGTTCATGAATTTGAAAATCCTGCTTGCGCAATTATAAAACATAATAACCCTTGCGGCTGTGCAGAAGGAGAAGATTTAAAAGACGCTTATCTTAAAGCTTTATCTTGCGATACCGTCAGTGCTTTTGGTTCAATTATAGCTTTCAATGATAGGGTAGAGAAAAATGAAGCTGAAGAAATAAGCAAACTTTTTGCAGAATGCATTATTGCTTGCGATTTTTCGCCAAAAGCCCTTGAGATTTTAACACAGAAAAAGAACATTAGACTTCTAAAGCAAAACATCGTCTACAAATTGTCTAAAAACGAAATAGAATACAGAATGCTTACAAGCGGAATGTTAGTGCAAGATAGAGATAATCTGCTTTTATCTGAAACCAAAAATATGACTAAACGAATTCCGTCAAAAAATGAAAAAGAATCTTTAGATTTTGCTTGGAAAGTTTGCAAGCATGTAAAGTCTAACGCCATAATACTAGTGCGCGGCAAACAAACAGTAGGAATAGGAGCAGGCCAAATGAGCAGAATAGATTCATTAAATATAGCTGTAAAAAAAATGTCAGAGGCAAAACATAATCTTGACGAAAAAAATTTTCCTCTTGTTTTGGCATCCGACGCATTTTTCCCATTTTCAGATGTGGTAGAGGAAGCTGCAAAAACCGACGTTAGTGCAATTTGCCAGCCCGGCGGGTCAATAAGAGATGGGGATTCCATTAAAGCAGCAGATGAAAAAAATATTGCTATGATATTTACAAGTATGAGGCATTTTAAGCACTAATGTATTATAATGAGTGCTATGAAAAGCTGAGATGGCGAAACGGCAGACGCGCAGGTCTCAGAAGCCTGTCCCCGAAAGGGCGGTGCGGGTTCAAATCCCGCTCTCAGCATTTTTAGAGTAAAACTTTTTGACGCCGATGTTTTTTTAAGAATTATTATTTTCCCAACGGGAAATTATATTTGTGCTAGCGAAAATAGGACGGTTTAAAGATAAGCTAAATGAATATCGCGGAAGCAAACTTAACTGCAAAATACTTTAAATTTACCGGAATGTATAAACTATGCAAATAAAACCGCTAAAGAAAGTCATGTTTTGGATTAAAGATTGGCTTGATTTTGGAGGGATAAAAAGGAGGTTTTGTGAACGTTAAGTGTTTTTGTGGAAGTGCAGAAGCTTTCAATGTACCGGTTCCGTCTCAGTGTAGTTCAGGCTGGGTTGGTGTGCAATGTGATATTTGTGGTTATTACAAGTTTGATAGCAGCTTATATGGAGAAAATTTAGAACAATGGTTTTCAAATGATATGTCACGTGAGTATTCAAAATGGGTGTATTCAGATGAAAAAGAGAATATAAAGAGAAGAGTAGCTTTATTAAAGCATGAAGTACGGAAACGTGCTTTAGCCTTCGCAGAAAATAATAGAAAACTTTTTAAAAAACATGGAGATGCTGCTATAGGAATGGTTGTTGATAAAAATTGTTTCGTAGTAACAAAATCACTTATAGAAGAAATTAAAACCAAACCTTTTCCGACTCCAATGGAACAAATCGATTTGCTTATAATGTTTTTGGGTGACGAACTGAAAACCCCGGGGACAACCATAAGTTATAACGATAAAAAAATTGAAATATCCACTGCAAGTATTGACGACAATAATAAAGTTTGGATTTTAGCGACATCAAAAGAAAAGGATTTAACAATGAACCGGCAACCCAATGTTGTTGAACTTACAATAAGTGGTTGGCAAAAATATGAAGAGTTAAAAAAAGTTAAAAACAATTCAAAAACTGCATTTATGGCAATGCAATTCAATAATGAAAAATTACAAACTTTTTATGAAAATCATATAAAAAAAGCAGTGCGCGAAGAAGGTTTTTTTATAGAAAAAGTAGATGAAAACTTTGAAAAAGATGATAATATAAATGTAGACATAATGCTAAAAATACGTAATAGCAGATTTATGATTTGCGATTTGTCTGATGGAAACTGTGGAGCTTACTGGGAAGCTGGATATGCCAAAGGACTTGGCAAGAAAGTGATTTATATTTACAACGAATCGCAATGGAAAAAATTAGAACAAGCAAGTGCAGAAGATAAAAAATTAGAACAAGCAAGTGCAGAAGATAAAAAATTAGAACAAGCAAGTGTAGAAGATAAAAAATTAGAACAAGCAAGTGCAGAAAATAAAAAATTAGAACAAGCAAGTGTAGAAGATAAAAAATTAGAACAAGCAAGTGCAGAAGATAAAAAATTAGAACAAGCAAGTGCAGAAAATAAAAAATTAGAACAAGCAAGTGCAGAAGATAAAAAATTAGAACAAGCAAGTGCAGAAGATGAAAAAAACCAAATTCACAAGCCGCACTTCGATGTTGATAGATTTCGGTTTTTATTTTGGAATGAAAAGAACCCCGAACAGTTTGAAAAACAATTAAAAGACAAAATACAACTTTTGACAACATAGGTTGCTTCTGGTTATCACAAAGCAACTCAAGAAATTTCTAACCAAGTGCTGAAAGTGTTGCAGCGTTTTAATAAGGTATGAATTTCATTTTGTTTTCAAGCATCTCTTCTGCTGCTTCATTGCTTCCTAAAAAAGCAGCTTTTTGAATGTATTCTTTGTACAAACTTTCTTTGCCTATGTGTTTATAAGACATTGCTAATATAAAGTTTGCCTTTTCACTCAAAGAGCTGACTTCAACTGCTTTTGCCGCCCAATCTTTTGATTGCACAAAATCTTTTTTGTCATAGTAGAAAGTTGCTATATTAAGATAAGCTGGGAGGTAAGTTTTATCTACTGCAATAGCTTTTTTGTAATTGGCTAATGCCTCTTCTTCGTTTTCTAATTTTAAATAGACTTCTCCGATACTTAAATAATTTCCGGCGAAAGTTTCGCCGTTTTCCTGGGCTTTTTCATAATTATGTAAAGCACTTCTGTATCTTTCTTCTTCCATAAAAGTGTTGCCTATTAAATGATAGAATCCCGACATATTGAATTTTCCTGTAAAAATAGCTCTTCGGTATATATTTCTAGCATTTTCCAAATCCCCGGCTTTTCTAAAACACGAGCCGATGAGTAAATAATAATTTTCATCATTAGGGTTTAATTGGATAGCTTTTTGGAGGTGATTGACAGCTTCTAAAAATAAGCTTTTTTTGCCTGAAGTGTCGCCTTCCTCGTACAAAGATATGGCGATGTAATAGTAATTTTTATCGTCGCTATCATCCATTTCAGCTGCTAAAGAATAATATTTTTGAGCAGCAGAAAAATTTTCAACTTTCAGCAATGAGTGAGCGTAGTTTTTGACAATTCCAATATCCAAATCTTTCTCATCAAAGTTAACTAACCTGTCAAAATATCTAATAGCGTCGTTGTAGTTGCCAAGATCATAGTTTTTGTAGGCTTTTTTAATAAATTTTTCATAAGTCATATTTGAATTATTAACGTGGTATGCTGCAGCTGCTAAAATAATGTATATGGCTGTAATCGCAATGCTGACTTTTAAATTCTTGCAAGAAAATTCAAAAATATCCTTATTTTTCTTCATTTCATTATAATCCCTGTTTTTGCAGTTGAAGTTTTCTTGAAACCTTTTGATTTTAGCTTTTCAGTCACAAAAGTGGCACTTTGTACGGTAGAATGAATTATGAAAATTTTGGAATTTTCATCTTGTTTTGAAAGCCATTTTTCAAGAGACGCAAAATCCGCATGGTCTGAAAAAACATCATATTTTTTGATTTTTGCTAAAGAATAGAAATTTTTGAATGGCTGCTTGTTTTCCAAAAGAAGACCTGCAGGACTTTCAGGAGCTACATAATTTACAATCATCACAAAGACGTTTTGCAGTGACAATATTTCAGTTGCAAGTTGTGCTGATTTTCCAAGGCTCATATCTCCATTTGAAGAAATTAAAATCAGAGGAGCTTTTAAAGCTTTCTTTTTTATATCTCTAAACTTTACGTTTTCAGGAATTATTGCTCCTTTTTCATAAACCTCTTTTAAAAACCATCCATCTTTTTTGTCTTTGATTTGGTTATCGTATATTTTTGTTATGATATTAGCACTTGGGGAAACAGAATATATTGGAATTTCTTTTGAAAGTGCACCTTCATCTTGCAGTAGCTTAAGTTCGTATAAAACTTTTTGAGTTCTATTAAAAGATAAAGCTGGGATCCAAACAATTTTATTTGCATCAACCGCATCAAGTAAGTCTTTCCTGAAAATATTATATTGCTCGAAGCTGATTTTTCCCCTTGCACCATAGGTCGCTTCCATAAAAATCAAATCAGCTTTTTGAGGAATTTCAAATTTTCCGGTAAGTCTTGAGTATCCGCTTGATAAGTCTCCTGAAAACAAAATTTTTTTACCGCTGCTTGTGAAAATAAAGCTTGTAGAACCTGGTATATGACCAGCATTTATTGCTTTAACTGAAAAATCGGCTGAAATTTTCGTTTCTTTATCATATTCTATAGTTTCAAAAAATTTTTCTATCTCTGCTGACGATTGCTTGCAGCATTTTTTGCACAGAATAAAATCAACTCTTTTTTTCTTTTTAATGTCTTTTAAAAGACCGCTTGCGTATTCTATAGATTTTATTGTGTCCCTGCAGCTTTGTGTCCAATGAATCGCTACCGATTTCTTATTTGCAATACCGTTTTCTTTTCTCCTTTTTGACCAAAACCATTCTCTATCTATGAGGTCAAAGCCGTTTCTATTTTTAAAAAGGGATAAAGCTAAAATTTTTGTAGCGTCTGTGGAGTAAATTTTACCTTTGAAGCCTTTGTGTATTAAGAGAGGAATTTTGGCGCAATGATCTAAATGAGCGTGCGTCAAAAACAAAGCTTTTGCAGATAAAAGCTTTGTGTCAACTTGGTAATTCTTATCTTGTTCGCTTTCAGATCCAATAAACATACCACAATCTATTATAAAATTTTCGTAATCAGTTTTTAGCAAAAAGCAACTGCCCGAAACCACTTGAGCAGCTCCATAAGCTTCTACCGAAATTTCTGACAAAGCATAAGCTCTGACAAAAATTAAGCATGCAAAAAGACATAAAAATTTTTTTGTTCTATTTGCTTTCATCTTCCAGTCCTCCAAACCGGCGTTCTCTTTTTTTAAATTCTTCTATTGCAAATTTTAAGTCTTCCTCTGTAAATTCCGGCCAAAACTTTGGTGTTATATGAATTTCAGCATACGCGATTTGCCATAAGAGAAAGTTTGACAAACGCAACTGGCCAGAAGTGCGGATAACTAAATCTGGATCCGGCTGGTTTTTGGTGTACAAAAAAGATGAAACAACCGCTTCTGATGGGTTTTTTATTCCTTTCTGCTGCATTTGGGTAAAAGCTGAAATAAGCTCTTGCCTTGCACCGTAATTCAGGGCTATGTTTAGCTGCAATCCTTTGTTTTTAGATGTGGTTTTGCAGGCATTTGAAACTTCAGAAATTGTTTTTGGAGGAAATTTAGATAAGTCGCCTAGAATCCTTAATTTAATGCCTTTTTCGTTTAACTCTTTCAATTCTTTGCTTATGAATTTGCTCAATAAAGCAAGCAGTCCTTTTATTTCACTTTCGGGTCTTTTCCAATTCTCAGATGAAAAAGCATAAAGAGTCAAAACTTCAATTCCAAGCGAACCTGCTGCTTGTACAATTTTTTTGACAGTTTTGACTCCTTGTCTGTGCCCAAATATTCTTGGTAAATTTCGCATTTTTGCCCATCTGCCATTGCCGTCCATTATAATAGCGATGTGGCGTGGTAGCAAAATCACTATTTTTGAGAAATAGCACCTGTGGGACAAGAACTTTCACATGCTCCACAACTCACACAAGTGTCTTCTTTAACTTCGTATTTGTCATCTTTTGGGTCAATAGCAGAAACTGGACAATTAGCAGCACAAGCGCCGCACCCCACGCAAACGTTTACATCAATTTGATAAGCCATAAAAACCTCCTAAAAATTTATTTTACAACTGGCAAATTGTAACAAAAACTTTACGTTACGTAAAACGCCCGATGCCAAAATGAATTGGACTTATAGCAAAACATTCCAAAATTTCTTAAAAATTTATGAAGCTGCTACTTAGCTTAATACCCTTTAAAGTTCTTGTTTTGTTGTGGGAAAAATCGAAAAACTACAGTCTTTTTATCTTAATAATAGCGTTTGTTCGTCATCAGATGAATTAGTCGTTTTACTTGTTCCACATATTTCAGATCAGCTCTTAATTAAAAACTAACATAATATTTATTTTATCCTAACTTGTTTTTTTTATACTTCAACCGCAGTGTTGCAAAACTGCAAAGACAATATAGGAGGGGAAAATGCAAAAAGTTTTAATGTTAATTGCTGTGATGTTGTTGAGTGTTTTTTCAGTTTTTGCTGGAGAAGTTGACAAACTTACTTCTATTCTTGCCGATAAGGGCATTATTTCTTATGGAGAAGCTCAAAGAATTATTTCAGAAACTAAAGAAGACTCTCGTCAACAAACAGCAAGCGGAACCAATGAAGTTTTGCCAAAATGGATTCAAAACCTTACTTTTAAAGGTGATATAAGAATAAGACACCAAGTTGATTGGGATAATTCCAAAGGTGCAACAGCCCATACAAGGCAGAGAGAAAGATTGAGGCTTCGTTTTGGTTTTGAGACGAGACCAATTGAAAACCTTAAAACGGCTTTTGGTCTTGCAAGCGGGGCTTTTGCCGGCAATGGAGACAAATCGTCCACTTCCACAAATCACACATTTCAAGCTTTTGATAAAGCACCTATATTTATAGATTACGCTTATATTCAATATGAATTTATGGATTATTTTAAATTGACCGGCGGTAAAATGAAAAGTGGGACTCAGGTTTGGAATCCCTCAGATTTAATTTGGGATACAGATATAAATCCCGACGGATTTGCTTTAAATTTTAACAGAACATTAAATTCAAAATTAAAAGTTTTTGCAAATGCAAGCTGGCTGATTTTAAACGAAGTAAATGATAACACTAGCGGCTCAATGCC
Organism: Elusimicrobiota bacterium; assembly: GCA_031287735.1. Classification (GTDB taxonomy): domain Bacteria; phylum Elusimicrobiota; class Endomicrobiia; order Endomicrobiales; family Endomicrobiaceae; genus JAITSO01. Next base: position 66,619 of record JAITSO010000002.1, read on the forward strand.
TGATGTCTATTCCATTCAGCCAGGAATTTCATTTGAAACGGGAAATGTAAAAATAAAAGCGGCTTTATCGTATCAGCAATTTAACATGAAAGGAAGAACAATATATTCAAATGAAGACAAGTACCTGATAACAACAAAAACTACAGGTACCGGCGACAGCAACTACCAAATATTAAATCCGAGTCTTGAAATTAAATTATCAAATGTCATAGAAAATTTATCAATATCGTTATTTAGCGACTATGTTCAAAATCTTTATGACAAGGTTTATAAAAATAACCTTGGCGGCTATCTTTTTGGAATTGGTTTTGGAAATGAGAAACTTGAGAAATTTGGAGCTTGGCAAATTAAATTTATGCACCGATATTTAGAAAGAAATGCGATACCGCTGGGACTTGGAGATTCAGATGCATACGGTGGTGCCGGAAATGCTCAAGGACAAGAAGTAATTTTTAATTTTGGTCTTGCGAAAAATCTTTATTTCGGCGTTGATTATTATTCAATGGAACAAATTGAAGCTGTAAATGGAAAGTCAAAAGTTCCAAAAAGCGTCGTTCAGTTGGATTTAAATTATAAGTTTTAATGCTTTAATAAAGAGTAAAAACTGCACAAGGATTGCAAAAAATCAAAGAAAGAAAGGAGTGTTTAGTCATGAAAAAATTATTTATGAGTTTGTTGTTTATTGGAATTTTTGTAAACAGCACATTTGCCGAGAAAATTATTATGGAAGGTTCTACTACAGTATTGCCGGCAGCACAAAGAGCAGCAGAAACTTATATGGACAAAAATTCGTCAGCTGATATAACTGTCAGAGGCGGCGGATCAGGCGTTGGAATAAATTCTCTCATAAGCGGTACCTGCGACATTGCAAATTCATCAAGACAAATAAAAGATTCTGAATTGCAACTGTCGGTCTCAAAAAACAAAAGTCCTAAAAGTTTTGTTATAGCAATGGACGGCATAGCTGTAATTGTAAATAATTCTAACAATATATCCACTTTGTCAAAACAGCAAGTGGAAGATATTTATACAGGTAAAGTAACAAATTGGTCGCAGGTTGGGGGAAAAGATTTAAAAATAGTTGTTGTTTCAAGAGATTCGGCTAGCGGAACTTTTGAAAGTTTTGGCGAACTTGCATTGAATAAGAAAAAAGTTGTAAATGCCGCTTTAATGCAAGCTTCAAACCGTGCTGTTGTAACATTGATTTCTGAAACTCCGGGAGCTATAGGCTATGTTGGAATAGGCTATTTAAATTCCCAAACTAAAGTTTTATCTATAGATGGAGTTAAACCAAGTAAAGAGAACGTTTTAAAAAATAAGTACCCTTATTCAAGACCGCTTTTTATGCTCACTAATGGCGACCCCAAAGGCGAAATAAAAAAGTTTATTGATTTTGTTTTAAGTACTGACGGGCAGGATTTAATAGAAGAAGAAGGCTTTGTTCCTCTAAAATAAAAGGGTTTTCATGTATAGCTTTAAAGAAAAGTCAATAAAAATAATTTTTACTATTTTAGCTTTCGTTTCTTTGTTTTTTTTACTTGGAATAATTTTTGTTTTATTTAAAGAAAGTGTCCCTGTAATATCTGAAATAAACCTTATAAAATTTTTATTTGGGAAATATTGGTACCCTACTCACGAGCCGGCAGAATTTGGAATTTTACCTTTAATACTTGCGTCTTTTTGGGTAACTTTAGGCGCTTTAATTGTATGTGCGCCGCTTGGGATAAGCGTCGCTTTATACATAAATGAAATTGCCTCACCTAAACAAAAACAAATTTTAAAACCTCTCATAGAAATTCTTGCCGGCATTCCTTCAATAATCTTTGGATTTTTTGGAATGCTTGTCATCGCTCCTTTAATACAAAAAACTTTCAATATATCGACGGGTCTTTGCACCTTAACTGCAAGTTTAGTTTTAGGAATTATGGCAACGCCGACTGTTGCAAGTCTTTCTGAAGATGCGTTAAGTTTTGTTCCAAAAAGTTTTAAAGAAGCATCCTATGCTTTAGGTGCAAATAGATGGCAGACGCTTTTGAAAGTTGTTATCCCTGCCGCAGGTTCTGGGATTTCTACTTCGGTGATTTTAGGTATGAGCAGAATTGTTGGAGAAACTATGACAGTTTTAATGGTTTCTGGAGGTGCTGCCGTAATTCCTAAATCTTTTTTTGACCCAGTCCGCCCTATGACTTCAACGATTGCCGCTGAAATGGGTGAATCAGCTGTCGGAAGCATTCATTATCACAGTCTTTTTGCAATAGGTCTTATTTTATTTTTGACAACTTTAATTTTCAACGCCGCTGCTGAAATAATAAGCAAAAAGCATAGGCTTAAATTAGGAATTGACAGATGAAAAATAAAATAATTGAAAAATTAGGATTTGCTTTTATAACTTTGGGAGTACTTATCTCGTTAATTTTCCTTTTTGCCATAATTTGTTTTATAGCGTCAAAAGGTTTAAAAGCAATATCATGGGAGTTTTTAACTTCGGTTCCCAAAAACGCTATGACAGCAGGTGGAATTGCACCTGCTATCGTGGGCACTTTTTATTTGACAATAGCCGCTATAATTTTTGCTCTGCCTTTAGGTCTTGCAAGTGCAATATATTTAAACGAATATAGTCCTAAAAGTTTTGTCGTAAATGTCATAAGAATGAGTGTAAATAATCTTGCCGGCGTGCCATCTGTAATTTTTGGATTATTTGGACTTGCGGTTTTTGTTAAATTTTTAGGATTTGGCGTTTCTATTATTTCAGGCAGCTTAACTTTAGGAATTTTAATTTTGCCGGGCATAATTTCAGCTTCTCAAGAAGCACTTATGGCAGTGCCTAATTCCATAAGAGAAGCATCTTTGGCGCTTGGAGCCACAAAATGGCAAACTATAAAAAATACCGTCGTGCCTGCGGCGATTCCCGGCATAATGACAGGAGTTATTTTGAGCATTGGTCGTGCAGCCGGCGAAACCGCTCCTATTCTTTTTACCGCCGCAACTTTTTATAAAAGAGGTTATCCAGACTCTATTTTTTCAGAAGTTATGGCTTTACCATATCACATTTACGCTTTAATGACTGAAGGAACAAAACCGGAAAAACAAATATTTATAGCTTACGGCTGCTCTTTGGTTCTTTTGGCTGCTGTTCTTTTGATATCGGCGGCAGCGATATTTTTAAGAAACAAATACAGGAGCGAATATGCCAATTGAAAATGATATAAGAATAAAAGCTGAGGATGTAAATTTTTATTATGGAAACACTAGAGCCATAAAAAATTTGAACATTGATTTTTACACCAATAAAGTTACTTCTTTTATAGGTCCTTCGGGTTGTGGAAAATCAACTTTTATAAGACTTTTAAATAAAATGAACGAGTTAGTTCCTAATACTAGAGTTGAGGGAAGTATTTATTTAGACGGAAAAGATATTTTGGCAAAAAAAGTTGATGTCGTTAAAATCAGGCGGAAAGTAGGCATGGTATTTCAAAAACCAAACCCATTTCCTAAAACTATTTATCAAAACATCGCTTACGGTCTTGAAATAAATGGCGAAAGAAATAAGAAAAAAATATCGGAAGATGTAGAGCAAGCTCTTATAAAAGCAGCTTTGTGGCATGAAGTTAAAGACAGACTGCACGATAACGCATTAAGACTTTCTGGTGGACAGCAGCAAAGATTGTGCATAGCACGCTGCCTTGCTGTAAACCCAGAAGTTATACTTTTTGATGAGCCTTGTGCAAGCCTTGACCCAATTTCAACAAACAAAATTGAGGAACTAATTTTAGATTTAAAAAAGCAATACACAATAGTTATAGTAACGCACAACATGCAGCAAGCGGCCCGAGTTTCAGATTTTACCGCTTTTATGTATCTTGGTGAACTCATAGAATTTGCACAAACAAGCAAAATTTTTACGGTTCCTAAAGAAAAACAAACTGAGAGCTACCTATCCGGCAAATTCGGATGATTTTTAATTGTCCTCAATATTTATGCTACACACATGACACATACGCTTGTGAATGTTTTTTTTTGCAGGAATATCAAAAAAGTGGGATAAGTGACTATGCCTTGCGACAATGGGTTTTTGCTTAATATTAGATTGCAGAAATGCTGATAACCCTGGTACAATGCGAAGGAGGATGTGAAATAAATCAACTAAACCGAGCTGGACTTTGTGGACTTTTACCTTAGGTATTTTAAAAATGGTTACAAAATACTACAATGACACGCAGTTTATTATACATACGGTAGGAAAATAATGTACAGTTTGACGAAAGTGCTGGTTTTGAAAAGCCAATTTCATAAAGAACACGACAAGTTATCTACCGTCTATTCTTATGAATACGGAAAAATGCAGGTTATTGTTCCGGGTGCCAAAAAAATAGCAGCAAAGCTTGCTTCTGCCACTGAACCAATCACTGAAAGTGAATTTATTATCCACAGAAATCACCCTATTTTAAGACCCACTGTCACAGGTGGCGTTATTTTAAAAAATTTCATAGAAATAAAAACAAATTTCAAAAAAAATTTATACGCTTTATATGTCGCTGAAATTGTAGATAGTTTGCTTCCATTTAACCTTGAAAATTCAGATAAATATAAGCTTATTTTAAGGATACTGGAAGTGATATCCACCTGTCAAAACGTTAAATTAGCACTCTGTGCTTTTACTCTGCGTTTTTTGAAGCTTTCAGGTTACAGCTTTTTTGACTACTTAAAAAGCGTAGACACTTTTATTAGCCAAAAAACTTTTCAGCATATAAGGGAACTTTCAAATTGTAAAGGTTCAGATATTGACTTATTCGAAGGAATAAATGCAAAGCAAGTATGGAACTATATTGAGAACTATCTAACAAACTACATGCGGAGGCCTTGTTTAAGTATTTTTTTGGCAAAAATGGAATACTTAGGATACAATTAAATTTTGTGGTTGGTAATAATTCTATATGCAAATTTAGGTAAGCCAATATTTACTAGAAACGGAGAAAAGCAAAAATGAAAGCTTTTATTTTAGCAGCTGGTATTGGAACAAGATTAAAACCACTAACAAACACTATCCCAAAGCCGATGGCAACCATACTTGGCAAACCAGTATTGCACCATATTGTAAATTTTTTGAGACATAGTGGCTTTAAAACTGCAATGATAAATTTACACTATAGATCTGAAGTCATAACAAATTATTTTAAAAGCAATCCCACAGAGCTGGAACTTCTATTTTCCTTTGAAAAAAAGTTGCTGGGTACTGCAGGTGCTATAAAGAAAAATGCTGGTTTTTTTGAAAAAACTTTTGTAGTGATATCGGGCGACGCGTTAGTTGATATCGATTTAAAAAAGGCATTGGCGTTTCATAAAGAAAAAAAAGGCATTGCAACAATAATTTTGAAAGTACCAGATTTTAAGTTGGAATATGGTGTTGCCATAACCAATAATAATGGCGAAATAGAATCTTTTATGGAAAAACCTTTATGCAGCAATGTGTTCAATGATAAAGTCAATACTGGAATTTACATCTTTGAGCCGCAGATTTTTGATTTTATTCCTGAAAATAAATTTTTTGATTTCAGTAAAGACCTTTTCCCTACATTGATGAGAAAGAAAGTGAAAGTCTTTGGTTTTGAAACAAAAGATTACTGGAAAGATATAGGTGATTTGTCCGGATACAAAAATGGAAATTTTGATGCTATCGATGGGAAAATTAAACTTTATTATTATGGTCATTTGATAAAAAAATCTTATACACATATATGCCGCCCCTCTCATATTCATAAAAGCGTTAAACTGTATGCTCCTTATTTTATAGGCAAAAACGTTGTAATAAATGAAAACTCTGTGATTAAGCCGTACTCGGTTATTTCAGATGACACCAAAATTGGAGTTGGAGTTCACATCGAAAAAACTGTTATTCTAAATAGTGTAAAAATTTCAAGCGGAGTAAAGCTTACCAACTCATTAGTTGGGAACTGCACTCAAATTCCGTCGGGTATGACATTGTTTAATTCTGTAATAATGCAGTCAGGGAAATAGCAACTTTTGATTACTTTGCGATTAATGTTTACAGAGAACTTTATAGTGAATTGGATAAAATGAAGAGGTATGTATGGGTAAAATTGCTCTTGTAACAGGAGCTTCAAAAGGTATAGGTGCTCAAATTGCACGAACTCTTGCAAGAGACGGTTTTGATATTTGGCTTAATTATTGCTCTAGCGATACGGAGGCACAAATAGTCAAAAAAGAAATAGAAGCAGCAGGCAAATCTTGCGTGCTTTTAAAATTTGACGTTGCAAGTGCTTTAGAAGTTGGCAAAGTTTTAATGCCTTTGCTTGATAATCAAATACCCTTTGTGGTTGTAAATAATGCAGGGTTTAGGAAAGATACGCTTCTGGTATGGATGAAAGAAAAAGAATGGCAAGATGTTATAAATGTGACTTTAAATGGGTTTTTTAATATTTCAAAAAGCATTTTACCGTTTATGCTTAAAAAAAGAGAAGGCAGAATAATTAATATAGCCTCTGCTTCAGCACATTTTGCAATTCCTGGACAAAGCAATTATTCCGCTGCCAAAGCCGGTTTATTAGGTGCAACACGTTCGCTTGCAATTGAGATAGCAAAAAAAAATGTGCTAGTAAATGCTATTTCGCCCGGATTTATAGATACTGGAATGCTTGAAGGATTACCCAAGGAGCAAATACTGGCCACAATTCCCCTTGGTAGATTTGGAAAACCTGAAGATGTTGCCGAATTGGTTTCTTTTTTGGCTTCAGAAAAATCGGGGTATATAACTGGACAGGTTTTTCAAGTCAACGGAGGAATTTGCACATAAGCTTAAATTAGACGGGTATTGTCAGCAAAATGCGTGCGACGTTATACTTTTTAAAGTTCTATATTCCAGTTGTTTGTTTGATGCTTCTAAAATTATTTTCTGTGCTTTTAATTTTTCATATCTTTGATTATCTTTCAGCAGTTGTTCCGACCCAGATTTCATACGTGTAATTCTTAAAATGTAGTTTTCCAGGGACAAACTATAGCTGTTGTAAAACTTGTTTGTGCTACAAAAAATTAGTGCAAGTACAGCAGAGGTTTATATGGGGCAAACAGGCTTGATATTTGGAGAGTTTGTGAACACAAGAACGATTTTGAATAAAAGACCTGTCATTTCTATTTTTGTTTTTTACTCCGTTGTGTTGATTATACTGAATGCTTGCGGGTATTTCGCTTATGAGAAGATGAGCCGGCTTTATCATTTCACAAGTGCCCGCTCTCAGGTTTTGCTTGAAGGGAAAATTATATCTGAACCTCAAACAATCAAAAAAAATAAGAGGTTTGTTTTAAAGACATATTTGGGGAACGGCAACAAAATTGCTGAGAAAGTACTGGTTACTTGTTCTACTGCATATTCAATAAAATATGGAGATATAATTTGTGTTAGTGGGAAATTAAGAAAACCTTTTAGTCAGGCATTTCCGTTTGGTTTCGACTACCAGAAATATTTAGCTCGCAATGAAATTTACACATGTTTGAATGTTAAAGATTTTGAATTTATAAAGTCAGATCCAAGTAATATAAAAAAAGTCGCTATTTCTTTTAAGTGCAGTATCGTTGAAAAAATAGATGCTTACTTTAAAAAAGCTTATGGCGATGTTCTGAAATCTTTGCTTATAGGCGATGCGAGTTTGATTGAGCCAGATATAAAAATGAGTTTTAGAAATTCCGGACTTATGCATATTCTAGTAGTAAGTGGTCTGCATATAGGATTTGTAAGTATTTTTATAGTTTTTATATTGAAATTTTTGGGTTTGCCTTTTAAAAAATCAAAATACATAAGCATTCCTTTTATATTTTTCTATTGCATTGTTACAGGTGCCAACCCGCCTGCTTTACGTGCAGCGATTATGTTTTCTTGTATCATAATTTCTATGTCTTTAGATAGAGAAGCTCTTACTTTCAATTCCATTGCTCTTTCAGCTTTGATAATTTTGTTGTTTCAACCTCAGCAACTTTTCACAGCTTCTTTTCAGATGTCATACGTTGCTACTATTGCAATAGTGTGTTTTTATCCAAAAATATCTGACGTTTTTTCATTTATAAAAAATCCTGTAGCGGAATTTTTTTGCAAAGTGCTTGCAATCACAATTTCAGCTCAATTATTGTTGACACCTATTTGTGCTTATTATTTTGGAAATGTATTTTTGGTTTCAGTGCTTGCAAATATAGTTGTCACGCCTTTTGCAGCAATAATTCTTTATCTGGGTCTATCATTTTACTTAATTAGCTTCATTTTTCCGCAGGTGGCAGCACTTATCAGCATATTGCTGTCTGCAATTTTGAAATTTATTTTAGCTGCAACCGTTTTGTTTGGTAATTTGAAATTTGCTTCTGTGCTAGTGGCAAAGCCTCTTGAATACCAGGTAATAATCTTTTTCATTTTTTTGTTTTGTAGCTTTTATTTGAGTGGCCGAAGACGTATTTTTATACTATGCACGCTTATTTTATTGTTTGCACTTTGGATTTTATGCTCTAAATTTTATGAAAGAAATAAAGTTTTTTTCAATTTTTATGATAGTGGGCAAAACCACACTTTACAAGTAAAAAGTTCTTCTAAAAACTACTTTATTCTTTTTAGTGATAATTTTGGAATTAATGATTTTTATTTAGCATCTTTTAGTGACTTTTTGAATTTTTCTGGTGTAAAAAATCCGCAAATTTTTACATCATTTTCTAATTCTAGTAGGCTTTTCAAAAGATTTAAAAACTCAAATGTTAAAACATTTAATGATTTAGATGCGAAAATAAAACTTGAGTTACCTAAAATTTCCATAGTTATAGACATGAAGGGTAGAAAAATCTTGGTAAACGATAAGGAATTTGGCTTCAAAAATAAAAAATTTTTTATTGCAGTTTGAGAGGTTTGCCGTTGGTCTTTAAAAGTGACTGGTCAGAACAAAAACTTAAAATATGTTTATAAAATTGGAGTTGGCTGACTATATGGAATTTGAAAACTGCCACTCATTATGTCAGAATGCGGAAATACCTGACAGTGAAGTTGTTTTTTTGTATAGGGTAGTTCATTTCTGTAAAGTCAGGACCGATAATTTAGAATCAGACGCACGCAATTATAGTGGATATGCTGTCAATGTGTTAGAAGGGTTACTATGGAAAATTCATCGATTGAAAAATTAAACCCTGCCCAAGAGGCGGCTGTTGCTTTTACAGATGGACCGCTGATAATTTTTGCAGGTGCTGGAACTGGCAAAACAAGAGTTATTACACATCGCATATCAAATTTACTTTCTTTAGGCGTTTCGCCTCATTCAATACTTGCTGTAACCTTTACGAATAAAGCAGCTGCTGAAATGAAAAAACGTGTTTTAGAATTATCGCCGCGTCTTGCCAGCGGCGTTTGGATTTCTACTTTCCATTCTTTTTGCGCCTATTTTTTGAGAGTGGAAGCTTTAAAGATAGGGTTAAATCAAGACTTTTTAATCTACGATTTTGCAGACCAAAAAAATGTTGTCAGAGATTGCCTCAAGGAATTGAGCGTAGATGAAAAAAAGTTCAAACCTAATTCCATGGTTGATAGAATCAGTCGTGCAAAAGATGATTTGAAATTTCCGGCGGATTTAGCTCTAAATTTTGGCACTAATTTTGAAATCACTGTTGTAAAAATTTATGAACTGTATCAGAAAAAGCTTAAAAGAGCTGATGCTTTAGATTTTGGCGATCTGATAATGAAAACGGTTTGTGCGTTGAAAGATAGTTCAAGTCTATTAGCGTTTTACCAAGAACGTTTTAAATACATTATGGTAGACGAATATCAAGATACAAATCACGCTCAATACGAGCTTATAAAATTGCTTGCCGAAAAGCATAAAAATATTTGTGTTGTTGGAGATGATGACCAGAGCGTTTATTCATGGCGTGGGGCAGATGTCAACAACATTCTACACTTCGAAAAAGATTACCCTAATGCTGCAAGCATAAAATTGGAACAAAACTACCGTTCCACGCCTAAAATTTTAGAAGCTGCTTACAATGTTGTTAGAAACAATTCGTCAAGAGTTGAAAAAAAATTATGGACACAAAATCCAGATGTAGGAAGTGTTAAGTTGGTAAAAAACATGAATGAAGGCGATGAGGCGGCAAGAGTTGTGAGTTTAATTTCAAACATTGCTTCAGAGACTAATGACGATTTTTCAAAATTTGCAGTTTTTTATAGAACTAATGCACAGTCCCGTTCTTTTGAAGATGCTTTTAGACGAACAGGTCTTGCTTATAGTGTTGTTGGGACATTGCGTTTTTACGATCGGCAAGAAGTCAAAGATGTTATGTCTTATTTAAAATTGATACATAATCCAAATGACAATGTGAGTTTTAAGCGAGTTGTAAATGTGCCACATAGAGGAATTGGAAAAACTTCTGTTGAAACATTAGAAAATTTTGCATTGCAAAAGGATTTGTCAATTTGGCAAGCTATTCCATTTGCTCAAGAGTCTGGTATTACAAACAGAGCGGTTTTAGCTTTTCAAAATTTTAAAAGATTTATAGATGATATCGCAGTTCAAAAAGAAAAAATAAGCGTTAAATCAATTGCTCAACAGGTTATAACTTTGTCGGGATATTTAAAAGAACTTGAAACTGAAAACAGCGTAGAGTCCAAAACAAAAATAGAAAATGTGCAGGAGTTAATTTCTGCAATAGACGACTTTGAAAAACGTTCAGCAGATAAAACTTTATCCGGATATTTAACACAAATAGCTCTAGTCAATGATACCGATTCTTTGGATGTGTCAAAAGGAAAAGTCACCTTGATGACGTTACACTTGGCGAAGGGATTGGAGTTCGACAATGTTTTTTTATGTGGATTGGAAGAAGGGTTATTTCCTATTGGCGAAGCAGCTTACAATGAGCAAGAATTAGAGGAAGAAAGACGTTTGATGTATGTCGGGATGACGCGGGCTAGAAAACATCTCTTTTTATGTTGGGCAGTTGAAAGGACTGTTTATGGAAAAACCAAATGGAACTTGCCGTCAAGATTCATTTATGAAGCTGGTTTTAAAGATGATTTTGAAAAAGAAAAACAAATGCAAAGCCAAAATAATTCTTTTGGAAATAATTTTAACCGTAGCTTTAATAAAACAAGGTGGAGTTCTCCGTATTTGAAACAATCAAAGTCTAACTTTGGTGTTTTTCAAAACGACGATTCAAAAGTCAAAACCGCTTTCATTGGTAGCAGCGATAGCTATGATTACATGGCTGCCGATGTTGAAATAACAAAAGACAGCTATTTGTCTAATGCTAGTAAAAAAGGTGGGAATAGTCCTTATCGCATTGGAGTTTATGTTTTACATCCAATTTTTGGAAAAGGAAAAATTATTGAAAAAAATGGTTCAGGCAGCGATATTAAAATTGTGGTTCTTTTTGAAGGCGGACAATGGAAAAAACTTCTTGTAAGAGCGGCTAATTTAAAGTTAGTTTAAACTATTTTAAGAGGATAAATGGAATACAACTTTGACAAAATTATAAACAGAATGAACACAAATTCTATTAAATATGATTTTGCACAAGAATACGGTTTTCCAAAAGATGTTATTCCACTTTGGGTTGCAGATATGGACTTTCAGACGACCTATGATGTTATAAAAAAACTTATTGCCGTTTCTAAACATGGGATTTTTGGATATAGCGATGTTAAAGATGATTATTATTTTGTTGTTCAAAACTGGTTTCGCAAAAGATTCAAATTTAAACCTGCCAAACAAGACTTTATATTATCGCCAGGCGTAGTTTTTGCAATCGCTTGTGCAGTTAGGGCTTTTACGAAAGAAAAAGAAAACGTTTTGATACAAACCCCTGTTTATCATCCTTTTCACGCAGTAGTAAAGTCAAACAATAGAACACTCGTTAAAAATTCTCTTGTCCTTTGCAAAGATAAATATGAAATAGATTTTAAAAATTTTGAAAAGCAAATAATAGAAAACAAAGTCAAACTTTTTATTCTTTGCAGTCCACATAATCCCGTTGGTCGTGTGTGGACAAAAGATGAGCTTATAAAAATTGGCAGCATTTGTTTTGAGCATAAAGTTGTAGTAATCTCAGATGAGATACACTGTGATTTTGTTTATAAAAGTTACAAGCATACGGTGTTTGCTTCGCTAGGGAAAAATTTTTTGAATAATTCTATTGTTTGTACAGCTCCTAGCAAATCTTTTAATCTTGCTGGTCTTCAAACATCTAATATTTTTGTCGCAAACCCTATTTTAAAAGCAGCTTTAAAGAAAGAATTTGTAAAAACCGGGTTTGAGCAATTAAACACCATGGGGCTTGCCGCTTGTCAAACAGCTTATGAGAAAGGTGAAGAATATATTAACCAATTAAATAGTTATCTTGAGAAAAATTTAGATTTTGTTAGACAATTTTTGAAAAAAAATATTCCTGAAATTAAGCTTATAGAACCACAAGGAACTTACCTTTTATGGCTTGATTTTAATACATTAAAACTTTCGCCAAAAAAATTTAGAGAATTAACCGTAGATAAAGCAAAATTATGGCTATCACCCGGTCAAACCTTTGGTTTAGAAGGTAAAGGTTTTTTTAGAATGAACATAGCTTGTCCTATTTCAACTATAAAAAAGGCACTAGCGTCTTTAAAAAAAGCTGTTTTTGAAAAATAATGGATTAAAATTTTTGCTGGCACTTGTACCAATTTTAATTTTTAATTTACTGATTAGATAAAAGGAGAGTAAAAATGGAAAATTATGAAAAAATATCTGCTGAAGGTGTTAATGAAAACGCCGCAAAATTGATTGGTCAAGGGTGGATGTTGATTACTGCCGGGAATGAGAAGCTGTTTAATTCTATGACGGCAAGTTGGGGAACGCTCGGCCATTTGTGGAATAAAAACATTGCTACAATTTTTATTCGTCCGCAAAGGTATACAAAAGAATTTGTAGATAAAGAAAGCGTATTTACACTTTCGTTTTTTAAAGAAATTTATCGCCCAGCTTTACAAATTTACGGTACCAAGTCCGGTCGCGATTGCGACAAAGTAAAAGAAGCGGGTATTACCCCCATAGCAACCCCAAACGCATCTATAGCTTTTAGCCAAGCTTATATGGTTATGGAATGCAAAAAACTTTACGCCGCTACTATAAATGAAAGCTCTTTTTTAGGCAGTTCTATCGTTAGCGAAATATATCCTCAAAAAGACTTCCATGATTTTTATATCGGTGAAATATTAGGTACATACATTAAGATAGGGAAAAATAATGGATAGAAAACATTTTATGTAGCACGTTTTTGACGAAGCGTTTGAATGTGTGATGGATGAGAAGACGACAGTTGCCCTTTCGTAACTGTTGTTTGGGTTGTTAAAAGGTAGGTGCGGAACAGTTTGAAAATGTGGACTGTATTTTATAGCATCAATGCCTGTTTTGTAGTTTAATTATTGAATGTAAATATGTTGTAGGGAGAATGCGAATGTTTGAAGGAAAAAATTTTTCTGATATTTTGGCAATGGGCGGTTATTCTTTGCAACTACTGTTGTTAATTTCGATTATCTCGGTTACTATTATAATATGTAAAACTTTTGAGTTTTGGGTTAAAACTAAGATAAAAGTGAAGGATTTCGTAAGTATTTTGTCAAAACAAATTAATTTTGGGAATTACGATGCCGCGATTAAGATTTGCGACAGCATAATTTCTCCTATAGGGTCCGTCGCAAAAATTGGGATAATTGCTTTTAGGGAAAATGACGGAGATATCGCTGCGGCTATGCAAAGAGAAATTTTTTTGCAAGTTGTAAAGTTAGAACGTTTTACTACTTTGCTTGCTACCATAGGTAGTATTTCGGTCTATGTAGGGCTGTTTGGAACAGTTGTGGGAATCATTAGAGCGTTCCACGATATTGCACAAGCTGGTTCTGGAGGTATTTCAATAGTTATAGTAGGTGTTTCAGAAGCTCTTATAGCAACAGCGGCAGGTTTATTTACGGCAATACCTGCGGTTACAGCGTATAATTTTTTTGCAAAAAAGATCGAGGTTTTTACAGTAAACATGGAATATTGTGCTTCTTGCGTTGATAATATATTGAAAGGAAAGCCTATCAAGTGAGCTTAAATAGAAGAAAAAAAAACCTTGTTTCGGAAATAAATATAACACCTTTTACAGATGTGGTTTTGGTACTATTAATAATTTTTATGATAACAACACCTATGCTTACCCAACCGCAAATAAAAGTAAACCTTCCTAAAACACAAACTTCCGATAATAATGATACTTCAAACGTAGACGTCTTAATTTCTCAAAAAGGTCTTTCGTACCTTGATGGGAAACAGGTGGCTATTTCAAGTCTTTCAGATGCAATAAAGGACATTTTGCTAAAACATCCTGACAAGGGTGTTATAGTAAAAGCTGACAGAAATGTTAAGTATGACATTGTTATCAAAGTTGTCGAGCAAGCAAAAAAGGCTGGGGCAGTAAAATTTGCCCTTGCTGTAGATTCCGAGAAGTAAAATTTTTTACTAACAGTGGTCACCAACAGCACAAGATAGTATAAATAGGTGTAGAACGGATCAAGTTAGAGGTTAAATATATTTTAAGTATTTGTTGCAAGTTACCTGAAAAAATAAAGGTATGCTTATAGGTACTATCTTTGAAGCAAACGCAGCAATGATTATCTATTTTATGGAAAAGAGACTTTAATGCGGATATTTTTTTTGCTTTTATTTGTCAGTGCAATGGTAGGTTTGCATAGTTTTTTTTACTCGCCTGTGCAAGTGTACGACATAATATCGCAAACTCCGGCCGAAGGTTTTTCAGTGGTGTACCCCAACATAAGAATTTTAATAGAACCCTTTTATGCTTTTGCTTATTACCTTTTGACAATGGAAAGAACTTTTTATACTCCGGCTTTAGCATCTTGGGTGGTGTGGATTGTTTTTATCGCTTTTACTTTTTGCCTAATAAAAAGAAAAAACGTTAAACAGATTTTTTGTAATATTTTATATTCCGCAGCTTCTTTTGCCACTATAATTATTTTTGCTGTTTCTCTGTCATTTAGTGGGCCTAAACTTCAAAAACCGGAAAAGTTTATAGCTATAGATATTCATTCACACACAATAGTTTCCCACGATAACGTTGGTACAATGAATGAAAGCTTGGAAGCACATTTGAAAGCTGGTTTTGACGTTTTTTTTAATACAGAACATAATCACACACTTGGGCTTTTGAATTTTCCTAAAAACGATTTGTGCAAAATCGTCTATCCCGGAATGCAAATTGCAACGCGTACTAATGGTAGTTCTATTTCCGTTTTGCTTTTGTCAGCTAAAGAGTTTAACGGAAAGGATTTTGAAAATTTGTATTTGCCAGAGCTTATCCAAAAAGCTCATGAGAACAAAATGCTTGTCATTATGCCGCATTGGTGGAAGTGGCGTTTGAATAGTTTGGAAAATTTAAAAAACTTCGGAATAGATGGGTTTGAAATATATAATTGCGGTTACAGAAATATCAGTATGAAAGAAAGAGCGTCAATAATTGATTTTTGCAAAACCAATAATCTGATGATGTTTGGTGTCACAGATTGGCATGGCTGGGGGTTTATGACTGATGTGTGGACTGTTTTTGAAGGTAGTATAAATCAAAATATTGTGGAACAACTCGACAAAAAACCTGACATTAGAGTTTTATTACACAGACGCGACCAATCGCACTCCTGGATAAGATTTGTATTTGAACCGTTTTCAGCATTTTATTACTACTTAAAAAGCACTTCTATAAAATATATTGTATCTTTTATGATTTGGGGACTGGTCTTGTTTTTTTTCTTTATAAATTTCTTTAAAAAAATAAAATCTAATGTTGCTCTCGTTCTTGCTGTTTTGTTTGCAAATTATGCTTTGTATTTTTACACAATCGCAAGGCATTACTCCAGTACGAATTCCATTGTGTTTAGAGATGTAATTCCAACGCTTTTAGGATTTTGTGTCATATGGACAGTTTTATGGAGGTTGCAAAAAAATGAAAAATAGAAAGCTTGTTTTACTTGCTTTGGCTTTCTTTATTGGCTTAGTTTTTGCTCAAAAAGGATTTTGCCAAGATTCGGGCTTTAAATTTATAATGGCAATTCAAAAAGACGATTATGAAACTTTTCGCAGCATGCTTTCTGCAGGCGAAAATCCAAACGCTTGCGATGCGATTGGACACAAAGCTTTGATTGTTGCTTTGAGCAATAAAAATTCTCGAATAGCACAAGAACTTGTTGAGGCTGGCGCCGATATTAACGCTCCTTATAAATATGTTAAAGGCATGACGGCTTTAATGCTTGCAATAGAAAATAATATGGAAGAAACAGCAAATTTTTTAATAAAATATGGAGCAAATTTAACCGCTAAAACGGAAGATGGAACGAACGTTTTAATGATAGCTTCTTCAAAAGGCATGAAAAGTGTTGTTGAAAATATATTGCTTTCCGATAGCGTTAATATAAATGACAGAAACCAAAAGGGCTTGAGTGCTCTTTCTATGAGCTTAAATAAACACAATGATGTAGCAAAAATTTTAAATGATGCGGGGGTAATACCAGTAGATATTTTTGAAGCGGTGGCTTTTGGTAGCACATCTACAGTAGATAAAATGATTAGTGCATCTACAACCCCGTTAGTGTCTAAAGTCGACGCAAAAGGTCAAACGCCTTTACATCATGCCTATATAAACAACAATTACGAAATTGCTGTTTTTCTTATTGAAAAAGGTGCTGATATAAATGCATCAGATAATAGTGGTTTGACTCCTGCTTTAATTTGTGCGAGCAACAACAGTTATGACTTAATGTGTCTTGCGATAGAATATAAAGCGGATATGCTTGCAAAAGATACGAACAACTTAGCACCTATAGACTATGCTGTGTTTTTTGAAAATTATGGAATGGTGGAAGCTATTGCCAAATATGATAGCCAGGCATTGGATACCGTAGACATTAATGGATTTACACCTTTAGATTTTGCTGTGGCTTCCCAAAATAAACGAATTGTGGATTTGCTTATGTCTTCTGGGGCCGGTATAGAGTTAGCTAAATCTGAAAGACCGTTGAATATAGCGGTAAGTTTTGGGAATATTTCTCTTGCAAAATTTTTTATAGACAATGGTGCCAGCATCAACGCAAAAGGAATTTCCAATATGGCGCCTTTAATAGTAGCGGCACGCAACAATGATATCAACATGGTTAGATTTCTTCTGGAAAATGGGGCAAAAACAAATACGCGTGAAGATGAAAATTTTACCCCGATAGACTATGCGAAAAAAAACGAAAATTTAGAAATGGTAAAGCTGTTGGAGTCGTATAAAAAATAGCTACATTTTCCAATTAAAAGCAAGAATGGGAACACTGCGATGCTTAACAAAATAATATCGGCTACAAAAATAAGAGTTGAAAAAACAAAAAACATTTGCCCTTTTGAAAAAATGAAAAGCGATGCAATAAGCATGTGTGGCAATTGCGTTTTTAATTTTCCATTTAAAAAAGTGCTTTCAGAAAAGAAGATGAATTTTATTTGTGAAATAAAAAAAGCCTCGCCGTCAAAAGGTTTAATATCTAATGACTTTAAATATAAAGAAATTGCTTTGGAGTATGAAAAAGGTGGTGCGAGTGCGGTATCAGTTCTCACAGAAACTAAATTTTTTTTAGGAAAAAACAAATACCTATCTGAAATTAAAAGCAGTGTTAAAATACCGGTATTAAGAAAAGATTTCATAATTGACAAATATCAGATTTACGAAGCAAAAACTATCGGTGCAGACGCTATTCTCTTGATATGTGCAATTTTAGATTTTCAGACTTTAAAGTATTTTTTTGAAACTGCAAATTCTATTGGACTTTCTTGCCTTGTAGAAACTCATAATGAAAGAGAAGTTGAAAATGCTTTAAAAATAAACGCAGATATTATCGGTGTTAATAACAGAAATTTGGAAAATTTTGAAGTTGACATAAATAACAGTATTGCTTTGAGGAAACTTGTTCCGCAAGACAAAATTTTTGTGTCTGAAAGTGGTATAAAAACCAGGACAGATATTGGTATTTTAAAAGAGAATAACATAAACGTGGTTTTAATTGGCGAAGAATTGATGAAAAGTGAAAATATCTTGGAAAAACTTGAAAAACTAAAAGGCGTTTAACTTAAACAATATGACCTTTCATTTTGTATAATAAAAATATGAGTTTTGACAACATTTTACCTGTAGAACTTTTTATAGCATTAAGATATTTGAAAGCCAGAAGAAGAGGTCTTTTTTCTGCTCTCACTTCTTTTATTGCCGTCGGTGGAACAGCGCTGGGCGTTGCCGCTCTTTTAATTACGCTTGCGGTTATGAGTGGGTTTCAAAATGACATAAGAGATAAAATTTTAGGGATACAGCCTCACATAGTAGTCACAAAAGCAGACGGAAATTCTTTGAACAAATACAAAGACGTTGAAAAACGAATTGAAACAAATAAATCTATAGTCCACATTTCTCCTTTTATTTATGTTCAAGGTATAGCTAGAAGTGCAACAGCTACCACTGGCATTGTAGTTAAAGCTATAAATTTTGAAAGCGAGAATAAAATTCTAAATCTCTCCAAACAAATAGTGGAGACCAGTAATGATTTTAGTAGAAAAAATATAGGCGAAAAAGCGATAATTTTGGGAGCCGAGCTTGCCAAAACACTTGGGGTAAGTGCAGACGATAACGTAATTTTAATGTTTCCATCTGGCAATTTTTCAACAGTTCCTAAAATGCACAAATTTAAAGTTGCTGCTGTTTTTAGTTCTGGAATGTATGATTTTGATGTGACGTTGGGTTTTATGGATTTGAGTGAAGGTCAAAAGCTTTTTTCTATGGAAGACCAGATAAGTGGCTTTGACATACGTATAAATAACTTTGAGAAAGCTTTGCAAATTTCTTCACGACTTCAGTCAGCATTAGGATTTCCGTACAATGTGAAGGCGTGGACAGAAATGAATAAAAATCTTTTTTCGGCCTTGAGGTTAGAAAAAATTATGATGTTTTTGATTTTGACACTTATAATTCTTGTAGCAGCATTTAATGTAGTTTCTAATCTTTTGCTTTTAAGCGTTCAAAAATCTAAAGAAATAGGTATAATGTCGGCAATGGGTTTTTCCAAATTTTCTATTGCGAAAATTTTCTTTTATGAGGGAATAATGGTAGGGTTTTCGGGAGCCTTAATAGGAATATTTTTTGGACTTGCCATAAGTTTATCTCTAAAACATCTGGATATCTTTGAGCTACCTAAAGAAGTTTACTACGTAAGCAAACTACCAATAGCAATAATTCCCTTTGATGTTTTTATCATAGCGGCAAGTGCTTTTGCAATATGTGTTGCAGCGGCGCTATATCCTGCTTATCAAGTTTCAAAATCTGAACCACTTTTGGCAATAAGATATGGGTAAAAAATATTATGAACATAAAAGTAGAAAATTTAAGCAAAAGCTACATTAAAGATAAAAAAAACAAAATTGAAGTTTTAAAAAATGTAAATCTTGAAATTTCTGATAGAGAAAAAATTGCACTTGTAGGACCATCTGGTGCCGGAAAAAGTACTTTGTTGCAGATACTTGGAATGATGGACAGACCTAGTGCTGGAAAAGTTTTTATGGCTGGGCAAGACTGTTTTGCAAAGAGCGATGCTCAATTGTGTAAGATGAGAAAGGATTTCGTAGGCTTTGTTTTCCAATTCCATTATCTTATGCCAGATTTCACTGTTTTTGAAAATATTTTGCTGCCAGTATGGAAAACAAAAAAAGAGAAATTAGATATTGCAGTCAAAATTTTAAAAAAAATAGGTCTTGAACATAGGAGCAGACATTTTCCAAGTGAACTTTCCGGAGGCGAACAACAAAGAGCGGCGCTGGCAAGAGCTTTGATAAATTCTCCGGAAATAATTTTTGCTGATGAACCTACGGGAAATCTAGATCATAAAACTGGACTTGAAATTGCCGATATTCTCTTTGATAGTGCAAATGAAAATAAATCCACACTCATTCTTGTGACTCACAGTGAAGAGCTTGCAAAAAAAGCCGACAGAATAATACGAATTAGCGATGGTTATTTGTCGTAAATATATTCTTGGGGGAAAAATGAAGATATACATCGATGGACGTTTTGTTGATAAAAGTGAAGCAAAAATTTCCGTTTTTGACCATGGGTTGCTTTATGGAGATGGAATTTTTGAGGGAATAAGGGCCTACAACGGCAGGGTTTTTAGATTAAATGAACATTTAGATAGGCTTTGGGCTTCGGCAAAAAGCATAAATCTCACCATACCAATAACTAAAAAAGAGATGGAAAATGCAGTTATCCAAACTTTTTTGGCAAATAAGCTTAACGATGGCTATATCAGACTTGTCGTTACAAGAGGAGTTGGGGACTTAGGTCTTGATCCTAAAAAATGTACAGGGCTTCCATCGATAATAATTATTGCAGATGCTATTTCTCTTTACCCTATCGAATTTTACGAGCGGGGGATAGAAATAGCAACTGTTCATGTAAGGAGAATAAAACAAGACGCACTAAGTCCAAACATTAAGTCTTTGAATTATTTAAACAATATACTTGCAAAAATGGCTTCTGCAAAAGCTGGAGCGATGGAGGCTTTAATGCTTAACGCCGAAGGGTATATTGTTGAATGCACAGGCGATAATATATTTATTGTAAAAAATGGTGATTTGTATACTCCGCCGGTTTCAGAAGGAGCACTTATAGGTATTACAAGAGACGCAGTCATCGAACTTGCAAGGAATAAATTGAATATTTCTGTAAAAGAAGAGCGTTTAAGTTTATATAACGTGTACACTGCTGATGGAGTTTTTCTGACCGGAACTGCCGCTGAAATTGTTCCAGTTGTAAACGTCGACGGACGAGCCATCGGCGATGGATATCTTGAAAAAACAATAAAAAAGCTTATCAGAGAATTTAAAAATCTCACTAATCTTACGGGAACGCCAATAAGGTAGATGGTACAGAAGTGTAAAGACAGTGCAAGAACTTCCAGTGGTAAAATCGGGTTTTAAATATGTAAGGTTTGTATTGAAAATATTTGATAAATAGGGATGTGATACAAATGTTGACAAAAGTCGCAATAGTTGGAAGACCGAATGTTGGAAAATCCACGCTTTTTAACAGATTCGTTGGCAAAAAAAAAGCTATTATCCATGACAAGCCGGGCACTACACGAGATAGGAACGACTATGAAATTATTTGGAAGGATAAAAAATTTATTGTCACAGATACTGCTGGGTGGAGCAAAGATTTGGGCGTTTTTTCAAAAGAGATGTCTTTTCAGTTGGAGCTTGCAGTAAGCCAATCCGATATTGTTTTGTTTGTCGTTGACGGTAAAGTAGGCGTGCATCCACTTGATGCTCAAATTGCCCAGTCTATAAGACTTAGCGAAAAAATAGTAATCCTTGTCGTCAATAAAGTAGATATACAAGCTGACGAAGTGAAAGGGTATGAATTTTATAAATTTGGGTTTGATAATATAGTTTTTATCTCAGCAAATCACGGCAGAAGTATAAATGATTTGATTGACAAAATTTGGGAAAACATTAAATACGACAGAAAAAATAAAGAAACTAAAGAAATTTTAAAAATCATTTTTGTTGGAAAACCAAATGTCGGGAAGTCGTCATTAGTAAATGCTGTTGCAAAAGAGGAACGCAGTATTGTCTGTGATATACCTGGTACCACAAGAGATTCGTTAAGCGTAAAAGTTGAAGTTGGAGAAAAAGAATATATTTTAATAGATACTGCCGGGCTGCATAGAGGTTCTAAAATGAAAGATGATATGGAGTATCTTTCAACTCTTAGTGCAAATCACGCTATTGAAAGTGCTGATGTTGCAATCTTGGTAGCAGACGCTTCGCAAGGGATTGGCGAAACTGAAGTAAAAATCGCGAGACTTTTAATTAAAAAAAGAAGACCCATAATAGTTGCCGTAAATAAATGGGATTTGATAGAGGAAAAAGAAGAAGCCGTAAAATACTTTACTAAAGAATTAAGACAAAGAATGAAATTTATGAGTTGGGCTGATATCATTTTTATATCGGCAAAAACAAGTCAGCGGCTAGATAAAATTTTTCAAAATGTAGAAGATGTTTTTAAAGAATACTCTAAGCAATTGGCTCCCGAAGAATTCAACTGTGCTATTCAGGAAGCACTTACAAAAAAAGTATATATCAGCAAAGGTAAAACTTTAAAGTTGAAAGAATATTCGCAGGTTGCCATTCGCCCACCAGTTTTTATGTTTTCAGTAAACAATTTGGATTTAGTTCATTTTTCCTACGAAAGATTTCTTGAAAATTTTTTAAGAGGCAAATTTAGCTTTAAAGGAACTCCACTATTCTTGAAATTCAGGAAACGCTAACTGCAAAACCACAGTTACCAAAGAAACGGTACGTTTGTTGCTAGCTAATAGGTTATATTTTACTAGTTGTGGGCGTTCGTATAAAATATTATTGGCTGCTGTATTGATTACTTAAAGTATTGTATCTGGAAGTTGTAAAAACAGAAATTTGGCACAATAATTGGCTTAAGAGTTGGGAACGGTTTATAAAAACTTGAGCCAACTTTAGCGTTTTATAGCAAAAATATTTATTTAGGAGGGTTTGAATGAAGTGGTTCAATGTTTTGCCTACAATGTTGTTGTCGGCGGTTCTGTCTTTATGTTGCATAAGCGAAGTTTTTGCAAAAACAAAAAAGGAGATTAAAATGGAAAGGGTAGATAAAGTTGTAAAGTTCCTGCAGGATGCAAAAGTTTTTTATATAGCTACAACAGAAGAAAGCCAACCTAGGGTTAGACCTTTCGGGGTAGTTGTAAACATAGATGGAAAGGTTAGCATCTGCACAGGATCTTTTAAGAATGTATATAAGCAAATAATCAAAAACCCAAAGGTTGAAATTTCAGCTATGGTACCGGACGGTAAGTGGATGCGCTTGACCGGTGTTTTGGAGGACAATACGTCTGATATAAATAAGCAAAGATTTTTCGATATCATGCCGGGTTTGAAGGATAGGTATAAAAATAATTTGCAAGATTTTGTTGTGTTTAGCTTTAGCAAGGCCAGAGTTACTATTGAAAATATGGAAGGAGTTAAGGAAACGATAGATATATAAAATTATTTATCCGTACTGTTTTTTAAAAAGGATAACCAATGTCCAACAGCCTTCAAGATTCTAAGCTTGAAATGATAAGAGACATAGAAAAGCGTGTATCTGATAAGATATTAGAGCCCACAAATGCCGAGCTTTTAAAGAAGCTGATAAGTCGTGCAGATAGCGTGCATGAAGCCTTGCAAATCGGGTCATTAGGAACAACTTATAAGAGTACGGGGTTTCATTTTGACAAGCGTTTAGAAAAGCTTAGCGACACAATAAAATACTTTAAAAAGAACGATAAATTTTCATTTGAAACAGATAAAGAGTCGAAGGTGCATAAACTTATCATCGGCGACAATTATAATGTTTTGCAAAATTTGCTTATCCA
>JAITSO010000018.1 GCA_031287735.1 Elusimicrobiota bacterium
TTCTCGTTTAGTATTGGCGAGGCAACTTTTGAGTGAGACAGGTGTTATTTTTTGCAGCATAGATGACCGAAATCAGGCATATGTCAAAGGTCTTTTCGATGAGGTTTTTGGAGAAAAAAATTTTATTGCTCAGATAATATTGAAATCTAACCCCGGTGGTCGAGATTACGGCGGATTAGCACAAACACACGAGTATATTACCTGTTACCGCAAAACACATGAGCTTGAATTAAACCTTGTGTTTGATAGCAAAAAAGAATTTAGTTACAGCGATAAACTTGGCGGATTTGACACAAGAGAATTGAGAAACCGCAATATCAAATTCAATAAGGCAAACCGTCCTAATTTATGCTACCCATTTTATATTAACAAAAACAGTGTAGACGAAAACGGATTCTGTGAAGCATCGCTTGAAAAAAAAGATGGTTGGATTAAAGTAATGCCATTAAAATCGCAAGGCGTTCAAACGGTTTGGCGTTGGGGTAAAGATAAAGCAAAGGAAAACCTGAACATAAATTTGAAAGGCAAATTGAAACAAGATGGAACATATATGATAGTTGAAAAATATCGTAGTTCTTACAGAATGGAGCGCACAATTTGGGACGAACCCACAATACGCAACGAAGCAGGAAGCTTGGAAATAAAAGATATATTTAATTGCAAGCCGTTTGAATATCCTAAAAGTGTTACGACAATTAAGCGTCTAGTTGCACTTGGATCAGACAATGAAACGAATTCTATTGTTTTAGACTTTTTTGCCGGCAGTGGTACGACAGCGCAAGCTGTTCTTGAACTCAACAAAGAAGATGGTGGGAATCGAATATTTATTTTAGCTACAAACAACGAAAAAACAGACACTAATCCTTGTGGCATTGCACACGATGTCACAGTCAAGCGTCTAAAAAGAATAATGACTGGCATGTGTTATGATGGAACAAAAAACTTTAAATGGTTAGAAAAAAACAAGCCGTATGGTGACAATTTAGACGTGTATGACATTGCTGAAGTTGCAAATTTTGAAGGAACGCAAGGGAAAACTCCTTTTGATGTAATAGACGAGCATTTGTATGGTCAGGAAGCCTTTAAAACAATAAGGGAAAAAATAGAATGGGTTTGCAATAACTTTGAGCACACCCAAAGAACAATTGAAACCCAAGAGCAATGGTTAAAACAAAAACAAGAAAAACCACCGAAGGTTAGACAATAATATGAAGACTTCTTCTTTTAAAGTAAAAAAAATTTGCCGGCTATGATTTAGCACTAATTTGGAAGATAAAAATATATGCTAAAACTGATGGAACAACAAGGAGGTAAGTTATGTTAACTGAGGTTAAGGAATTGCAAAATAATTCTGTTTTGCAGCTTATAGAAAAGGTATTAAATAGTAGTGAAAAAGAATTAACATTTAAAGCACCAACAGGTAGCGGAAAAACTTACATGATGGCAGATTTTATAAACCGCGTAATAGCTATAGAACATGATGCAATTTTCCTTGTTTCTTCTTTGAGTAAAGGTGATTTGGCGCGTCAAAACTACGAAAAATTTTGCGATTACGCTAATAAAAAATTCTTTGCAAATATCAAACCACACTTGATAAATAGCGAGATAGCGGGCGAAGAACGTCTTTTTATCCCTGCTGATTTCAACACGTATGTTTTGCCACGTGACTTGTATAAAGAGAAAAGCCGTATTAAAGCTCAAGGTGTTTTGCTTAACTTTTTTATGCAGCTTCGTTCTTGTGGAAAGTTTATTTTCTTAATAAAAGATGAATGTCATATTGCAACAAAAAATTTGGATGATTTGATCGAAAACTTTGAAAAAATCATAAATTTTTCAGCAACGCCTAAACTTTCACGCGGGCAGTTACCAGACGTGCAGGTAAGTGAAGTTGATGCTGTAAATGCCAAGCTTATAAAAACAATTGAGTGGGGAGAAGAAAACGATACTATAGAATACGCTATAAATAAATTTCAAATAGTTAAAAACGCTTACCGCGACAAACTAAACATAAACCCTTGTATGATTATTCAAATCTCTAACAAAGAAAAAGCCGAAGAAGAGCTAAAAAGCAAAGTTTTCCCAATCCTTGAAAAACCAGAATACCTAGATCTTAAATGGATGTTAATTGTAGATGATCCTAAAAAATGCAATACAAATGATGTTTTGAAAACAAAAAAAATACCAGTTGGAAAATGGAAAGATTATGTCAAAACTGAATTTGCAAATATAGATATCATTATTTTTAAAATGGTTATTGCAGAAGGCTGGGACATACCACGTGCTTGCATGCTTTTTCAGATACGAGACACAAAAAGTAAGCAACTAGATGAACAAGTTATAGGCAGAGTTAGAAGAAATCCTCGTTTGCTTGATTTTGAAACGCTTGATAAATCCGCTCAAGATCTTGCAATGACAGCATGGGTTTGGGGAGTTACAACCGAACAACACCGCAAAGTTTATACCGTCGAACTTAAAGAATCCGCAAATGTCATAAAAAATATAAAAATACAAACTACCAAGTTAAAACCCCTAGCAAAACAATCAGCTTTTGACTTACAAAAATTTATAGATGCTAAAAAAAATAACCTGCACAACAAGAGCATCTTTGAGCTTGGTTTGAAATTAAAACAAGCAAATTACGAAATATGCAATATCATTTATGACTATGCAACAGACTATCAAAAATGGCGAGCAGCTGCAGAGCTTATTGACGATATAACTAAAAAAAATAAAATTTTTGCCTGCGATTATGAAAACAGCATGGAAGCAAATGATGAGGCATCTTTTGCCATAACTTCGCATTATGCCGATAGTGGAAATTACATAAACATAGGCGATTGGGTTTGGAAAAGGCGTGATAAGTCAGACAGATTTTCATTTGATAGTGACGCTGAAAAAGAATGGGCAAATATATTAAAAACCATATCTAGCACAAGCATTGCAGAAATGACACCAATGCAAGAAGAAATGTTTAGCCTTGAAAACCAAAAAGAAACTTATTTATGGGGTAAAAACTATTTGCCAAATTCTGCTATTAAATTTGAATATTACACAAATGCCGTACATTCTTCTTATCCTGATTTCGTCATGAAAGATAAAGCCGGACGGATACATATTTTTGAAGTAAAAAGCATAAATGAAGGTTCCAAAATAGGCTTTGACAATGCAACGTATGAAGCAAAAATTTTGGAACTAAAAAGAGCATATAGACAAGCAAGCAAAATCACAAAACAAATATTTTATTTGCCATTGATAAAAGACAATGTCTGGCAAATAATGCAGTTTATAAATGGTGATGAGCGAATTCTTTCAAAAGAAGTTTTTGAAAATTTTGTGCAAAATATTTAAAATTATTACTGGTTTTTTTAGGTGACCGCTAAAATACAAGGAGAAAATTATGAAAATAGCAATAATGGGAGCAGCTGGAAGAATGGGACAAACGATATTTTCTCTTGCAAAAAATGATAAAGATATTGAAATTTCTGGTGCTTTTGAATGTGATAAAAATTCGCAAATATACACAGAAAATTCTAGCATTTTACCAGCTTGTCAATTAGAAAAAGCTCTTGTTTTGACAGAAGTTATCATAGATTTTACAAACCCTGAGAGTTCTTTAAAAACAATAGATCTTGCAGAAAAAAGCAATGTTGCAATTATTTTAGGAACTACTGGATTTACGGAAAAGCAGCACGAAATCATTACAAAAGCCGCTAAGTCAATTCCTGTTCTTTTGTCGCCAAACATGTCTGTTGGTGTAAATATTCTTTTCAAGCTGATTCAAGAAGCGGTAAAAATTATCCCTCACTACGATATAGAAATAGTAGAACTACATCACAACAAAAAGAAAGACGCTCCGTCTGGAACAGCACTTAAACTTGCCGAAATTGCCGCAAAATCTATAGGCAAAAATATAAATGAAGTTGGAATTTATGGAAGAAAAGGCATTACAGGCGAAAGAGCAGAAGCAGAAATTGGCGTAATGTCTGTACGAGCTGGTGACATTGTTGGCGATCACACAGTTTATCTTGCAGGTCCTGGAGAAAGAATAGAACTAACACACCGAGCACATTCTAGAGACGCTTTTGCAGCAGGCGCGATACGTGCTGCAAAATGGATTGCAAAAAAACCAGCAGGTCTTTATGATATGTCTGATGTTTTAGCATTGAAATAGGTTACTTTATGACAGAGAAAATTATTGATTACATTTCAGGACAAGAAATACTATCTTCGCCAGAAGAAGTTGACGCTGTTCAAGTTTTTGCAAGGCAATTAGTAGAAGATTATGACTATCCAAAAGAACATATCCAGACGCGGCCACAATACCGCGTAAAAGTTCGTCCGTCAGATGCAAAAAAGGAATATCCTGTAGATATCGCCGTATTTCTTGACCACCTAAAAGATGATAGCAGTTTGTACATTCTAGTTGAATGCAAAAAGAAAAATCGCAAAGACGGCAAAACGCAACTTGAAAATTACTTAACACTTTCTTCAGCTTATCTTGGCGTTTGGTTCAATGGAGAAGAACGGGTTTTCATTCGTAAATTTGTGAAATCAAACGGCGAAGTTGTTTTTGAAGAAATCCCTAATATTCCAAAATACAAACAAAGAATTGAAGATATCGGGCAATTCAAACGCTCATATTTGAAGCCAACACATAATCTTAAAGCCATTTTCAAGTCAATCCGTAACCATTTAGCTGCAAATACTATTGGAGCAACTCGTGATGAAGTTTTAGCTCAACAACTTATCAATATTATTTTTTGCAAAATTTACGATGAAAAATACAGTGATCCTAATGAAATTGTACAATTTAGAGCAGGAGTTGACGAAAAACCAAAGGAAATAGAAAAACGAATTTTAAGCTTATTCAAAGAAGTAAAAACCAATCTACCAGAAGTAATAGATGCAGAAGATAAAATCACCTTAGACACAAAATCTTTAATGTTTATTGTAGGAGAGTTACAAAATTATTCCTTAATACAAAGCGAAAGAGATGTTGTGGCTGATGCCTTTGAAACTTTTATCGGACATGCATTGAAAGGTGGATTGGGCCAATTTTTTACACCTCGCAATGTGGTAAAAATGATGGTTGATATTTTGCAACCTAGCGAGAATGATAAAATCATTGACCCCGCTTGTGGTAGCGGTGGATTTTTGATAGAATCTCTAAAATCAGTTTGGAATAAAATCAATCAAAAATACACAAATTTAGATTGGAATGAAGTTGAAATCAGCAAAAAAAAAATTGAAGTTGCTGCAAAAAATTTTAGAGGTATTGATAAAGACTATTTTTTAAGTAAAGTTGCTAAAGCTTATATGAATTTAATCGGTGACGGCACAACGGGTATTTTTTGTGAAGACAGCTTAGAAAATCCAAAAAATTGGCACTCTCAAACACAATCAAAAATAGAGTTAGGAACTTTCGATATATTGCTTACAAACCCACCTTTTGGCGATAAAATCAAAGTGAAAGGTGAAAGTAAATTAAGACAATTTGATCTCGCATATGTTTGGGATATAGTAAATGACACTTACACAAAGAAGAATCTAAAAAGTGAACAATCTCCTCAAATTTTGTTTATCGAACGAAATTTGAACTTACTAAAAGATAGCGGCAAAATGGCAATTGTTTTGCCTGAAGGCATTTTTGGCAACCCATCAGACCGTTACATCTGGAATTATATTATTCAAAACTCGCAAATAGAAGCAATTATTAGCATGCCTCCTGAAACATTTCAACCAAACACGCATTTCAAAACAAGTGTTTTAATCTTGAAAAAAGGCAAAACCAAAGGTGATTACCCTATTTTTATGAGCATTGCCAATTTTTGTGGACATAACAAAAATGGTAAAGAAATCTACAAAATAAACCAAGACGGTTCATTTGTTTTTGATAAAAATGGGAATAAAATTATCAACGATGACATCGCTTTGATCGCCGAAAAATACCAGTCTTACAAGCAAAATAAGCTTACAGCAGTTTCTCATTTAGGATTCGTTGTAAATTATTCCCAAATCAAAAATTGGATTTTTATTCCTGATTATTATGATCCTCAATTGCAACAGGAAATTAACAATCTCAAAAATTCTGCTGATTATCAAGCAAAAAGCATACAAGAATTACTGGATGAAAAAGTTGTACAAATAAAGCAAGGCAATGAAATTGGTTCGCAATTTTATGGCAAAGGCAATATTGCATTTATTCGTACAAGTGACATTGTAAATTGGGAATTGAAAATAGACCCTATAAAATGCGTTCCAGAAGAAATTTATGAGAAATACAAAAAGCAACAAGATATAAAAGAAGATGACATTTTATTTGTAAAAGACGGTACTTTTTTAATTGGAAGAAGTGCCATTATCGCAAAACAGGAAGAAAGAATAATTATTCAAAGTCATCTGCTAAAAATCAGAGTATTAGTTAACTCCACAATCACGCCTCATTATCTTTTATACTTATTAAATACACCAATTGTCCAAAAACAAATTATAAAATATACTTTCATCCAAGGAACTATTTCTACTATTGGCAAACGTTTTAATGAATTGATACTTCCCATTCATAAGAATTGCAATAAAATAAAAGAAATATCTGCTGACATTGCAGATATTATTAATACAAAGCAAGTATTGAAAAAACGAATGGAGAACTTAACTAAATGTGCAAATTTCTAAACTTAAAAACTGTGTATATTTCTATCTTGATTTGACACTAACAAACAGCTAAATTTAGAATTTTGATGTCAGTTGTGCACAAAAAATATAAAAAGAGGCAAAATGTTTGCAGATAAAATGTATCTACTGTTTTTGATAGTAATTCCAATTTTATGCATTTTCTTTTTTTATGCGTTCCAAAAGCGAAAAAGAGATTTGTTCCTTTTCATATCTAAAGCG
Organism: Elusimicrobiota bacterium; assembly: GCA_031287735.1. Taxonomy (GTDB): domain Bacteria; phylum Elusimicrobiota; class Endomicrobiia; order Endomicrobiales; family Endomicrobiaceae; genus JAITSO01. The sequence goes on from JAITSO010000018.1 coordinate 6,895, forward strand.
AAGTTTTCTTCACTTTCCAATGTTAAATTACACGCTTACGTAACGAAATATGTTTTGATTATTACAGCACTCATTTTTATGATTTTAGCTCTTGCACGGCCGCAGTTTGGCAAAAAAGAGCAGACCACAACAAGACAATATTCTGATATTGTCATAGCTTTGGATGTTTCAAAGAGCATGCTTTCTGAAGATGTAAAACCTAGCAGGCTTGAAAAAGCAAAAATTATGATTTCGAGTATTATTGAGACAAACCCCGACGATAAAATAGGAATTATCGCTTTTGCCGGAAGTGCTATGTGGCAATGTCCGATGACTCATGATTTAGTAGCTTTGAAAATGTTTTTGCAAGAAATTGCAGTTGGAACTATTCCACTAGGTGGAACTCAAATCAGTGGTGCAATTTCGCTTGCCGCAAAAGCACTAGAAAATAAACCGGCAAAAAGCAAAACTTTAATTTTGATCAGCGATGGCGAAGATCATGATTCGCAAGTCAAAGAAGCTCTATCACTTGCAAAAAATGTAGGACTTCGCATAATTTCTGTAGCTATCGGAAGCTCTGAAGGTTCGCCTATTCCCATCAAAGACAAAAGTGGTGTGATAACTGATTATGTAAAAGATGCCATGGAAAATATTGTAATGAGTAAAGTAAATTCTGTTTTATTAAAAGAAGTTGCACAAGACAGCGGCGGTCAATATTTTGAAGCTTTTGACAAAGACATAACACCTCATCTTGTAAAAGCTGTACGTGATTTGGAAAAAAACACAAATTCTCTTAACCGCCAAAATGACAAAGTTGACAGGTTCCAGATTTTTGTTTTGATATGTCTTTTGTTTTTGTTTGGCGAAAATTTAATAGCTTTAAGAAGGAAGGAAAATGAAAATTAAGATTTTTTTAACAACTTTATTTTTATTCCTATTGATTTTTATTTCAATCTATTCTCAAAAAGACGTCGCAAGTAATAATAGAGCTGTCAACCTTTTCAATAAAGGAAAATTTAAAGAAGCGTTAGACGGTTTTATTAAAGAGATTGAAAAATCACCTGGCAATTATAGTGTAGCAAACAATGCGGCAAGTGCAAGCTATAAACTAAAAGATTTTGACTATGCAAAAAAAACTTATGATAAAACAATACAATCTTCCCTTTCAGATATAAGAAACAAGCAAGAAGCTTTTTACGGACTTGGCAATATCGAATTTAAAAAAGGAAATTTCCAAAAAGCTGCAGATTTATATAAATCTGCCTTGAAGCTAAACCCAAGTGATAGAGATGCTAAATTTAACCTTGAAGTTGTCCTTGCCGCCTTAAATGCCGACGAAATCAAGCAAGACGAAAACAATCAAGAAAACAAAGATAACAAAAACCAACAACAAGAATCGCAAGAACAAAATGGTCAACAAAACCAACAGAAAAATCAAAAGAACGAACAACAACAGTTAGAAAACTTAAAGAAACAAATTGATCAAAATGAAAAAGCACGTCAGGAAAATCAAGAAAAAATGGAACAGAGCAAAAAAGAAAAACAAGAAAATTCACAACAAGATGAGAAAAACGTAAACGAAAGCGAAAAATCCACTGAAAAGCAAGGCAACAAAACCCAAAATGACAAAAAAGATGGCAAAAACGGTCAAGATCAAAAAGATCAAAAAGATTTAGAAAAAGAAAAAGAAAACCTTGAAAAGCAAAAAAAAGAATTAAGTGATAGAATAAAAGCACTAAAAGATAAAATGAAAGAAGATAAAGAAAAAGAACAAGCCCGTCAACAGCAAGAAAAAAACAAGCAAAAAGAAAACGACAAAGACAAAGAGAATGAAAGTATCAAAAAAGAAGATGATAAACCTGAAAAAACCGACGAAACCAAACAAGAACAAGACAACTATCAAAATCAAGAAGATTCAAAACCTAAAGATGCGTCTTCTTCTATGTTTTTAAACTACTATGATGATGTAGACAAGAATTCATCTAAACTTAGAAATAAAAACCAAGAAGCACAGATTAGTCAACCTGAGGAGGACTGGTAAAATGTATAAGCAAATTTTTGCATTTTCAATGCTTTTTATCTGTTGCACAGCTTTTGCAGACAACATTTCTTTTAAGGCTTCGATAAATAAAAGCAAAGTCGCTCTAAACGATTCTTTCGTTTATTCCATCACAATAAGCGGTGACAGTTCACAGCTACCGCAGCATGAGTTACCTTCTCTCACAGACTTTAACAGGTACGGAACTTCCACTTCACAAAGTATGTCTATAATTAACGGCAATGCAAATGTCAGCATAACTTACAGCTATACTTTAGGTCCCAAAAAAATTGGCAATTTTACAATTCTTCCTGCTCAAATAAGTTATAAAGGAAAAACTTATTCCACAGAGTCAATAGAAATTGAAGTAACCCCAGCACAAAGCGTTCAAAATTTACCTGCTTCAAACACTGTTTCGCAACCACTAAATCAACAAACAAGGCAAAGCACAAATCCACAAAATGCCTCTCAAAACCAACAAGGCAAAGCTTTTGTGAAGTCTTCTGTTAATAAAAAAATGATTTATGAAAATGAGAAATTAGTTTACACTTTTAAGTTTTATACAAATGTTGATTTGCTTGAAAATCCTGAGTACGCAGCTCCAGATTTTAGCGGCTTTTGGAATGATGGTTCAAAGCATAATAGTTCTTATGAACTTGTCGATGGTGTTAATTATCGCGTGGATACAATTGAAACTGTTTTATTTCCTGTTGGAGTAGGAATAAAAAAAATAGCTCCTGCAAAATTAAAAATATCTGTGATGGATTTTTCCAATAACGCCAGGGATGATTTTTTCAATGCGTTCTTTTCAAGCATGGGTAGAGGACAAACTAAAATTTTGCAAGCAGACGAAGTAAGCGTAAACGTTATGTCTTTACCTCTTGAAAACAAACCTGCTGATTTTAACGGTGCAATTGGGAATTTTAAAATAAAATCTGAAGTTGACAAAACAGCTGTAAACACCAACGACCCAGTAACTTTGATGGTCTCTGTTTATGGAAATGGAAATATGAAAAGCGTTTCGTCAATAAAATTAAAAACTGACAATAACTTTAAAAAATACGACACAATAACTTCAAATCAAACGGAAGCTCAAAAGGAATTTAAAACCATACTGCTTCCACTTGCTCCCGGGCAAAAAGAAATTCCACCGGCAAGCCTTACCTTTTTTAATCCATCGTCAAAAAAATATGAAACAATAGAAACGGAGCCTATTCTAATTGATGTTAGCGGAAATGCAGTGTATGAAACTTCTTACGCACCTGAAGATAAAAAAACTGTTGTCAAAGAAGATATCCGCTACAATAAGCAAATCCCAAAATTAAAAAATTATGGTGGTTATTTTGTGCAAAGCAAATGGTTTTATATCGCTATACTGCCATTTATTTTTATGTTTCTTGCAAGTTTTCTTTACAAACGATTTTTTGAAAAACTTTTGGCCAACAAACTTTCAAAAGATAAATATTCTTTTTCAAAAGCGAAAAAACTTATAGGGAAAGCTGAAAATGAAATCGATTGTTCAAACTTTAATTTAGCTCGTGACTTTACTTATTTAGCGTTAACGGAAGTTATCGGAGTAAAAATCCAAGCCGATAGCTCAACTTTACAAAAAGCTCAAATTATTAAAATGCTTAATGAGAAAGAAGTTCACCAAATTGAAATAGCAAAAATAGAAAAATTATTGACACTTTTTGATTTTTACAGGTTCGCAGATGTAAAACTGGATTTGCCTATTGTAAAAGGTTTGATAGATGACGTTAAAGATTTATTATAAGTTTTTTAGGGAAAATAATGGACACAATTTCATACACTTTTGATGGCAATCTCTATTTAAATATAACTAACAGGTGCATGATGTCTTGCCCTTACTGCATAAAACACAAAGCCTCTAATACATTTGCTGGAAATGACTTAAAGCTTAAAAAAGAACCTTCAACGCAAGAAGTTATAAAAGATATGAAAGACAAAAATTTTAAAAAATACACTAATGTAACTTTTTGCGGTTATGGCGATTCTTTGATAAGGCTTGATGAAGTAAAAGAAATTTCAAATTTTTTGAAAGAAAACAAAATGGCTGTACGCATAAACACTGCAGGTCTTGCCAACCGCTATTATGGTCGAAATATTTTGCCAGATCTTGAAAATTTTATTGACATAATTTCGATAAGTTTAAATGGCACAAATCCAAAAGAACACAATGAATTAAACCATCCTATGTATAAAGAAGAAGCCTTTGACGAAATAATACAGTTTGCAAAAACCGCAAAAAACTACATACCACAAGTTGTTATCACAGCAGTAGAAAATTTAGGTTTTGACGTCTTAAAAGTTGAACAAATCGCCAATCAAGCAGGCGTAACTTTTAGGTTGAGAGCTTTTTTATAAAACATTAAGGCAAAGCATATAGGTTTACAAGTGCATTTAGGGATAGTTTGTGTTCAGAAGTTAACCCAAATTCAAAAATTTTCCAATTTTCTACTGTGGCTTAAGGCAAATTTAATTTGCTTCATTGCGTTTAATTTATCTACCCAAAATAGCATAGAAAAAATTTTTTTTATATACTCCCAGCTATGTTTAGCCTCATCAAAGAAGACGTTCAAAATATTTTCCATAAGGACCCCGCTGCCAGATCCTGGATTGAAATTTTATTTTGCTATCCCGGCTTACATTCTATTATTTTGCACAGATTTGCCCATAAACTTTGGAAATTGAATTTTTTGTTAACCGCTAGGTTCATTTCTCATATATCAAGATTTTTGACCGGTATAGAAATCCACCCGGGTGCTGTTATCGGCAAAAGAGTTTTTATAGACCATGGAATGGGTGTGGTTATTGGAGAAACGGCAGAAGTTGGTGATGATGTTTTAATATACAAAGGCGTTCTTTTAGGTGGCACTTCTCTGGAAAGGAAAAAGAGGCACCCAACTGTCGGCGACAATGTTGTTTTAGGTTCTAATTCAATAGTTCTTGGTGCTGTTGTTATAGGAGATAATGCCATAGTAGGAGCGGCTTCTGTTGTTACGCATGATGTTCCTGCAAATGCCACAGCTGTTGGAGTTCCTGCAAGAATTAGTTTAGGTTACAGCAAATGTGAAATTGAACATTTTGAACACTCCAAGCTTCCAGATCCTATCGCAGATGCTATGAAATTTGTTTTAGATAAGCAGAAAGAGTTTGAAAATAAAATTTTAGAAATAATAGAGAAAAGCAAATGAAACTAATAAAAGTAGAAAACCAAAACCAATTAAATCAATTTATCAAAGTTCCTTGGAAAATTTATTCTAAAAAATCACCTTGGGTTCCACCTTTAATTTCAGAAGTGCAAAAACTCTTGTCAGAAGAAAACCCATTTTGGAAACATGCCAAAAAACAACTTTTTCTAGTAGCTAACAACAATGGAAAGATAGTAGGAAGAATAGCCGCTATAATAGACTACAATTACATTGAATTTCAAAAAAATGAATGTGGTTTTTTTGGATTTTTTGAGTGTGCAGACGATGTTATAGCTGCTAAAATATTATATGAAGCAGCACAAGCTTGGTTAAAAGAGCAAAAAATAAACAAAATGATAGGTCCGATGAATCCTTCTACCAATGATGAGTGTGGTTTTTTGCTGGATGGTTTTGACAAGACACCAAGCATAATGATGCCGTATACACCGCAGTATTATTTACGACTTGCAAGTTATGTTGGTCTGAAAAAAATAAAAGAACTTTACGCTTATGATATGGACGTAATAGAAGATTATAGGGTCGAAAAGCTAGAAAAAATTGTTTCTATGTCAAAAAGAAAGCTCTCGGCTCTAAGAATCAGAACTCTTGAAAGAGATACATTTAATCGAGATTTCAAGTCTGCTATTTCAATATACAACGGTGCTTGGGAAAGAAACTGGGGATTTGTCCCTTGGACAAGCGAAGAATTTTCATATATTGCAAAAAGTATAAAAAACATTATAGATCCAGATATGGTAATCATAGCTTCTATCGCCGAAGAACCCGTGGGAATGTTAATAGCAGTTCCAGATTATAACCAAGTTTTTAAAAAACTCAATGGTAGACTTTTCCCATTTGGGTTTTTAAAATTTTTATACTACAGGAAAAAAATAGACGCTTTAAGACTTATGGTTATGGGCGTGGTAAAAGAATATAGATACAAGGGAATTGAAGCAATAATGTACGAAAAAGGTTTAAAAAACGCTTTAAGGATAGGTTATAAACACTGCGAGTTATCGTGGGTTCTTGATGACAATATCCCAACACAAAAAACAGCTGAAATGATGGACGGAAAAGTGTATAAAAAATACGCAATTTTTGGGAATTTTTAAGCGTCCCATATCTTACTATCTTCAGTTCACTGAAAAACAGCATAAAATTAACTTAAAACTTTATTAACCGGAACAAATTCTTCTTTCAATACTATGCTCTGTCCCTCATCAGACAAAGCATAGTCTATAAAAGTATTTACAATGCCTTGCGGATTGCCATTAGTGTAGAGATATAAAGGTCTAGAAATTGGATAAGAACTGTCTGCTACAGTTTGAACATTAGCTTTTACATATCCTTCATTTTCACTTCTTGCAATAGCAAGTGATTTCACAAAAGTATTTACAAAGCCCATGCCCACATAACCTATAGCATTTGGGTTCTGCCTTACTTCGTCATATATTGCTTGTGAAGACGGCATCATTAAAGATTGAACAGCAAATTCTTCTTTTGAATTCTTGTTATTTTGGCGTAAAACGCTTTCTTTAAAAAACACATTTGTACCAGAATTGCTCTCTCTTGAAAGGATGACAATTTTCAAATTATCGCCGCCTAATTCTTTCCAATTCGTAATTTTACCAATAAAAATGTCCCTTATTTGATCTAATGTTAATTTGCTTATCGGATTATTTTTGTTGACAATAAGCACAAGACCGTCAAGACCTACTTTAAACTCCACCGGCTCTATGCCCTTAATTTTTGCTAGCTCAATTTCTTTTTGTTCTATTTTACGAGAAGACATTGCAATATCGCAAGTTCCATTGATTAAGGCTGCAAAACCTGTTCCAGAACCACCACCAGTGATGCCTATATTAAAAGATGGATCTTTCTTTATAAAATTTTCAGACCAATCTTGAATTAAATTCACTATAGTATCAGAACCTTTTATTTGGATTGTATTTGATGCCAGACTTGTATTTCCAGATCGTAAACAAGAACACACAAAAAGCACAATTAAAAAAGAAACAAATACTTTAAAAGAATTCACTGACTTGCCTCCATTATAAAAATTTATAAATTTTTAGGGTTGCTTTTTTGTGACACTAATTTCAAATAACACTGCACTGCATTTAATAGGACAGGAAATGAAATTCTTAAATTTCTTTCATTGATGACTTTTTGCATTTTACTTTAAAAAGAGCTTTTAATTCTACTTTTCCAACCAAAGACGACTTTTTTACCTTTAATCCATCTTTTTAAGCAGGGTCTGTTGCTTGTTACTGACACCTTTCCATAAGCAGGCACAGTTAGCCTTTAATTCCACCTTCCCGCAAGCAGGAGGCACAGAGTTAGTTTTTAATTCCACCTTTTTTAAATGGGGTGGCGGATTGAAAATCCGTCGGGAGTTTTAAAAAATAAGAATTTTAGGGTTAAAGTAAAATTGCAACGTAAACGACTAATCGTTACGTTTTAAAACCCCCGCACTTTACAAGTGCACCCCCTTTAGAAAAGTGGGAATTAAAGTCCAAGGCTTGTACTTTAGAAAGTGGGAAATTCCAACTTCCTCTTTGAAAAGAAAATTAAAGGCAACAGCGTCTGTAAAAATTCCACTTTATTAAAGGGAAAATTGCGACCTCGTCTTTGAGTGTGAGTTGCAACCTCCGCTTTGTAGGGGGATTGCAACTTCACTTTTAT
>JAITSO010000045.1 GCA_031287735.1 Elusimicrobiota bacterium
TCCCCAAGCACTTTTGTTATCGCTGCTGTTAATGTCGTCTTTCCATGATCTACGTGCCCTATTGTCCCTATGTTTACATGCGGCTTGCTCCTGTCAAATTTCTCTTTACCCATTTTCTACTCCTCTCCCACTTTTTATTGTAGTAGTAATTTTAAAATATAAGCCTAAGCCGAGGGCGGGAATTGAACCCGCGACCACCTCCTTACCAAGGAGGTGCTCTACCACTGAGCCACCTCGGCAAACCTACGATAAATTTTGTTTTCGACAAGCGGGAGACGGGAATCGAACCCGCATAACCAGCTTGGAAGGCTGGCGCACTACCACTGTGCTACTCCCGCAAAAATTAACGCAAAACATTTTGCAAGTGGGGGCGGATGGATTCGAACCACCGAAGGGCGAGCCCGCCAGATTTACAGTCTGGTGCATTAGACCACTCTGCCACACCCCCAGTCTATCGGCAACGTTAAGAAAAACGACCTATTCCAGACGGCGATTGTATACAAACCCATTCCGAATGTCAAATATAAATTAGGTTACAAGATTGTATAAGCAAATATCACACTGTTATGCAATGTCCTGCATGCTTTTACAATGTTAGGTGTCGTTGAAAATAAGCAAACTGTTTACGTTGAGTAAGAATTTTACGGAAAAATTAGGTGTTTTTTGTGAAACGTGCTTGCAATGCAATTGTTTTTTGTGTAGATACCGCGAAAAAATATTGTTGTAAATTGGAAATGGAAAAAACTCTCGTGTGGATAAAAAGCGTGGGTTAAACCTACACTGTTGCAATTTTTTTATACTAATGAGTTTGGTTTGGTCCAGCAAGAGTGTGAAAGTTAAATCATAGTTACTAAATGGGATGCTTAATGGTCGAATTTTGTGATTTTGTATTATAACGCTGCTTGCTGCATTTAGAAGTTAGTTATTTCAAAAACGGAGTATTTTCCATACCTTTTTAGAACGGTAAAGGAGTTTGCTTATGCTATATACGCTACAAATATGGGTAGGAGTGGTTTTATTGATTCTCAATGTCCCAGTTGGTTGGATAGGTTCAGTTTATTTTATAGGTAAAGCGAGGGACAGCGTTAAAAAGAAATTTTTTTTGTTTTTGGGAGCATCAACATATATTTTTTCTTGGTTTATGCTTTACGTGGGAATTGTTTTGTGTGGTAAAAAATTTGCAAGCAAACTGATAAAAGAAAACAAAACTTTAATAATATTAGTAACTTCTATAATTCTTATTATAAGTATCATTTTTGAAATCTATAGAGCAAAAAAAGCTAATATTAAAAAGCAAGTTTAAAAAACACTTTGGTGCAAACTGTCTGTAACCCATGCAGATTGTAAACATGGTTTCTGTTTTTATAGCAACTTGCAATCCAAATTAGTATGCGTAGCTGAAAAATGACAGTAACAGAGAAAAAGTTTTATTAAGGCAATGAATTGACTCGCAAAGTACGAATGTATATACTCGGCATATGGTTAAGTCTATAACTGCTATATACCCGGGTAGTTTTGATCCTTTGACTAATGGACATTTGGATATTATTGAAAGAACGTCCAATTTATTTACTAATGTAATTGTTGCGGTTGCAAATAACGTAAACAAGAAACATTTGTTTACGATAGATGAAAGAATTGGTCTTTTGTCTCAATCTATAGAAAAGTTAGGCAATGTCAAAGTTCACTCGTTTGAAGGTCTGTTAGCTGACTATATAAGAAGTATAAATTCGTTCGTTTTAATAAGAGGCTTGCGCGTTCTGTCTGATTTTGAATATGAATTCCAGATAGCTTTAATGAATAGGAAGCTTGATAAAAATATAGAAACTGTGTTTTTAATGACCTCGCAATCTTATGTGTTCCTGTCTTCAAGTGTAATCAAAGAAATAGCGTTGCTCAATGGAAACATCAAGGATTTTGTCCCTAAGCATGTAGCGAAGGCTTTAAAAAGAAAAAGATTGGACCATCTCGCGTCAATGTAAGTATTGCTTTGAGCTGACGTTTTGTTTCTTAAATAGTTAAATTTTCGACTGAACCCAATACGCTAAGTTTAAGTGTATGCTTTTTAATGTTTAGCAGGTACAAAACGTCTTTGGGTTTGCTTTGTTTAGTAGATATCGCTTGTAGGAATAGGAGAACTGTGTAGTTGAAAAATTTTATTGTTAAAACTGAAGTAGAGATGGATGTCTATAGATCACCTGAAAGTCTTTTCGAGCGGGTGTTAAAGTATAAAAAAGTATCATCCACTCAAGACATAGTAAAAAATATTGCAAAAAAAAATTGTGGTGCTGTTGTTGTGGTTTGTGAGCAACAAGTTAGTGGTTACGGTAGATTTAAAAGAAAATGGCACTCGGCAAAAGGTGGGTTGTGGTTTTCTATATTGTTAAAGCCAAAAGTTGCAATAAACGAATTCCCTAAACTATCTTTGTTATTTGCAGTGGCAATAAAAAGAGTTTTTTGCGAAAATTACAAAATTTACTGCAAGATAAAATGGTCAAACGACATACTTATTTACGGCAAAAAAATATCGGGAATTTTAATAGAATCTTTTTGCTGCAATGGTTTTGTTTTTGCAGCAGTAGGAATTGGTATTAACATCAACAACGTTATCGATAAAGAGTTGCGTGAGTTTGCCGTTTCACTAAGAGAAGTATTGGGAAAAGAAGTTAATATGGATGAATTTTTCAACGTTCTTTTGGAAAAAATAGAAAAGGTGTATTTTGATTTTGAAAAAAGTGGGTTTAGCCAATTTGTCGAAGAGTACAACGACTCTATCGCTTATAAAAATGAAGTTGTAGATATTGTAGATGATATTGGTGAGAGTAAAAATTCTGGCGTAAATTTAGGCATAGATAGCAGTGCAGCACTTCTTATAGAAACTGAAAATAAACAGATAAAGCGAATAATATCAGGAACTTTAAGACTTGCCTCCAAAGGCTTGAAAACGGATGAAGTTTAAGCTGTTGTTTGTGCTGGTAGTCTCGGCAATGTCGCTCTCGTGTTCGCAGACTAAACATATAAAAACGAGTATTTCATTTATTCCTGCACCTATGGCATTTGATGATGTTACCCGCGAAATGCAAACACCTGGCTTTTGGATTAAAAAAATTGAAAACCCAGATAAGCTACTTCTTACAACAAAAGAAATAAACCAGCTAAATGCAAAGACAAGACGTGAAGGTGTTTATTTAACGAATATTTACAGCTTACCTTTTGAACCGTCAAGGAAAAGAATAATCAAAAACATCATGGGGTTGTTTAAAGCTTACTCTAAATATTATGATGGCACTTCGCTAGAACCGGTGGGAAGAAATTATTTAAATGGAGAAAGAAATAATGTTTTAGACGGTAACATTGAGACTGTCAAAAATTTTAGCTATGCCATGACTGTTACTTATGCTGAAATGAGGGTTTTGCCTACAAAAAAACATCTTTATTCCTCGCCATATAGTTTTGGCGTTGATAAGCTTCAACAAACGCATCTTGATTTAGGAACCCCTGTTGTAGTGTTGGCTGCGACTCAAGACAAACAATGGTATTATGCAATTTCTGAAATTGCAGAAGGTTGGGTGCTATCAGATACTATTGCTTTTTGCAGTAGAAAGGTTTTAAAAGATTATAAAAAAATGGGCGATGTTTCTGTTGTATTTTCTCAAGATACAGATATTTATGCTAACGAAAAACTCACTGAATTCGTCGATAATGTAAAAATGGGAACCGTCCTTTATATCTCAAAAATCAATAAAAAAACATTTGAAATATATATGCCTTTTAGTAAAAAAAACAGAAAATTAGATTTTAAAAAATGTTATGTGAAATCATCTGACATACGAAAAGGATTTTTGCCATACACGCAAAGAAATGCACTACAGCAGGCGTTTAAATTCTTAAATTCGCCTTATGGTTGGGGTGGGATAAATGGTCGCATTGATTGTTCGGGATTTTTGAGACAGATTTATCTGTGTTTTGGAATTGTTTTGCCAAGAAATTCTTATGCTCAGGCTAAAACGGGAAAGGTTTTGAGAGGTTTTTCTGAAGATGATGATATATACATGAAAACAGAATCTGTTATCTATGAGGCGTACGCGGGGATAACTTTATTGCAATTTCCTGGTCATGTGATGTTGTATTTAGGCAGTCATAAAAATAACCCATACGTAATACATGCACTTTGGGGTTATGAGGGTGTATCCGAAGGCGAAAAAGAAAAAAGAATTTATTTATTAAATAGAATTTTAGTTAGCGGGATGTTTATTGGCGAAAATACCGAAAGTGGAAGTTTGATAGAAAGAACCACAGTAATGAGCGTGATAAAATAAGACTACGCAGAAGTTTTGGATGTTTTTTAGTGTATTTGGTGTAGTAGTGGTAAATAAAATTAAAGGGAGATAGTAGATGGAGTTAATTAAATTTGGAACTTCAGGTTGGAGAGGAATTATTGCTGATGATTTTACTTATAAAAATGTAGCGATAGTATCTCAGTCGATAGCTAATTTTATTAAAGAGGAGCAAAATAAAGCGAGCGTTATCGTAGGGTATGACACGCGTTATATGTCCGAAGATTTTGCAAAAACCACTTCTGAAATTTTAGCTGGAAATGGTATAAAAACTTTACTTTGCAAAAGAGATACGCCTACTCCAGTAATATCATATGAAATTATTAGGCTAGGACTTTCCGGTGGAATAAATTTTACAGCAAGTCATAATCCTTACAATTACAACGGCTTAAAGTATTCCCCAGGCTGGGGTGGTCCAGCTTTGCCTGAAACTACAAAAAAAATTGAAAAATTCTGTGTTCAAATTCAATCAAAAGACATTAAATCTATCCCATTTGAAAGAGCTGTAAAAGATAAGCTCATAATTTTGCATGACCCACGTAAAACCTATCTCAAAAGAATAAAACAACTAGTAGATTTTAAAGCTATAGAAAAATCAAAAATAAAAGTTGCAGTTGATATATTAAACGGAACAGCCAATGACTACTTAGACGCTTTGCTTGACGAAGCAGGTATAAAAAATAAGACTATCCGCAAAAATAGAGATCCACTATTTGGCGGTGGATCACCTGAACCGTCAGAGAAAAATATAACCGAATTGATAAGCATCGTCAAAAAAGAAAAGTACAAACTTGGTCTTTCTACCGATGGAGACGCAGATAGATTTGGAATAATAGATTCTGGTGGAAATTTCATTGCGCCAAATGAAGTAATCCCCGTCTTGCTTTATCACTTAAACAGAACAAGAAACTGGAAAGGAATTGCCGCAAGAAGTGTAATGACAAGTTCTTTATTGGATAAACTTGCTGAAAAAATAGGCGTAGAAGTAAAGGAAACTCCCGTTGGCTTTAAATATATTGGCGAAATTATGGCTAACAATCCCAAGTATTTTATTATTGGAGGCGAAGAGTCTGGCGGTCTTACAATCAGAGGACATATCCCTGAAAAAGATGGGATTTTAGCCTGTCTTTTAATGGCGGAAGCCGTAGCGGTGAACAAAAAATCTGTAATGGAAATATTAAAATCTATAAAAAAATTGACTGGCGAAGTTTTAACAGATAGATTAAATTTTCGACTTAATTTAGACTCTATGGAAAAATTCAAAAATATATTGATTTCAGAAACTCCAAAATCAATCGCAGGTTTTCCAATACAAAATGTCGTAACTTTAGACGGACATAAGTTTATTATAGATAAAGATTCGTGGATAGGTTTTAGACTTTCAGGAACTGAACCCGTAGTTAGGTTGTATGTGCAGTCAAATTCTCAAGTTAAACTAAACAAGCTTTTAAAAGCAGGGGAAAAGTTTGTTCATGGAAAATAGCGACAATCAAAATATTGGAAAAAGACTGACCTTTTTTAAAAAACTTTACAAAGTATCAAAGTCGCATTTGTTTGCTGGAATTGTGGTTATTGTTCCAATTTGGATCACTTACTTTGTCTTTTCGTTTCTTTTTAATCTGGTAATATCTTTTGCTTTCGGCATAGTTAGCAAATTTGTTCCTGACGGTTATTTTGTAGAAATTGGGGTCAGAATTGCAAGTTTTTTTGTTTCCGTAGTGATAGTTGTTTTGATTGGGTTTGTGTCAGGTGTAATGTTTGGCAAAAAAATATTAGGGTACATAGAGAACATAATAGATAAGTTGCCGATATTTGGTACAGTTTATTCAGCGGCTAAGCAGTTTGTGAATTTTGTTTTTGAAAATAGAGACGGCAAAAATTTTAGGAAAGTTGTTTTTGTTCCATACCCTAATGATAAATGTTATTCCATTGCTTTTTTAACTGGCGAGCAATACGTAGATCAAGTTGGAAAGCGGTTTTGTGTTTTTATGCCTACAATACCAAACCCTGCTACTGGTTTTTTGTTACTATTTAAAAATGAAGATATTATTTACACTAATTATACAGTTGAGCAGGCTTTTCAGTCTATAATGTCTGCAGGTGTTGTAGGAATGAAAGATTTAGATTCTGTAAAATTAAATATCAAAGAATAGCTTGGTGGAATTTAAAAATATGATGTATAAAGCTCCGCGTGGTACCCATGATATTTTCGCAAAAGAAGCTGCAGCATTAAATTTTCTTGAGCAGAAAGCTAAAGAAATTTTTAGGATACGTGGTTTTGAAGAAATTATAACTCCAATTTTTGAAGACGCCGCTCTTTTTACGCGTTCTATTGGGCAAAGCACTGATATTGTTGAAAAAGAAATGTATATTTTTAATGACAGAAAAGGCAGAACGCTTGCGTTACGACCTGAGGGTACTGCCTCTTTAGTGAGAGCTTTTGTAGAGCATTCGCTACAAGATTCTTTTCCTGCAAAAAAATTTTTTTACTGCGGCGAGATGTTTCGTTATGAACGGCCGCAAGCTGGTAGGTACAGGCAGTTTCGTCAGATAGGTGCTGAATTTATAGGGAATGCTTTGCCTTGTGCAGATGCGGAAACCATTATTGTTGCTCACGATATCTTAAACTCTATAGGAATATCATCCATGAAAATTCACATAAACTCTTTAGGTTGTGATAATTGCAGACCGATTTTCAGAGAGTCTTTGGTAAACTATTTTTCATCTCAAAAAGACCTTTGTCAAGATTGTTTGAGACGTCTAAATAAAAATCCTTTAAGGCTTTTAGACTGTAAAATAGATTCTTCAAAATTTGCTGATGTTCCCAAAATGGAATGTTTTTTATGCTCAGAATGTAAAGAGCATTTTGTAAATCTACAGTCTTTGCTTTCGTCTGCAAAGTGTAACTATACTATCAATTCAAAGCTTGTTAGAGGATTAGACTATTACAATAGAACTGTTTTCGAGATTAGGTCTGATGCAGTGGGTTCGCAAGATGCAATAGCCGCTGGTGGCAGATACGACAATCTTGTAAAAGAACTTGGTGGGTCAAACACTTGTGCGGTTGGTTTTGCACTTGGTTGCGAAAGAGTTTGTCTTGCAGCTAAAAATGCTGGTTTTTTTGACAATTTAATATCTGCTGAAAAAATTTTTATCGCTGTTGCAGATGGTGAGCTTTTTAATAAAGCTTTTTCGTTTTCAATTGAACTTGGGCGTAGCAGCTTAAAAAACGATAATACTTTGTCAGTTATCGGTCCTATTCCTGCAAAAAATTTGACTCATCAACTGAAATTTGCAGATAAAATAGATGCTGACAGAGTTATAATTTTTGCTAAAAATGAATTTGATGAAGGAAAACTTTTAGTTAAAGATATGAAAAACAAAACGCAACGAGTAGTCGACGTAGAACACTTTTTTTAAAAAATAGGAGGGATTTTTATGAAAATTGAAACCGGTTTGTTAGTAGTTTGTATTTTGGTTTGTGCTTTATTTGCTGCTGTCATATTTATGTACCTAAATGCGAGTAGGAATAATGTTGGTGATATGTTGCAAAGAGTTTCAAGTTCGGTTAATAAAAAAGCTCCTTTTGCAGTTAGCAATGATGTCAGGTTCGATAAATCGGTAGTATTGCCTGGCAATACAATAGAATACTATTTTACTTTGCACAATTTCACTACGGAGTATTTAAAAAATATAGATAGTTTTAAAGAAAAAGCAAAACAAGACATAAAAGCTGACCCTAAAATGGCAATATTTAGAAAGAATAAAGTTGATTTTGTGTATATTTATAACGATAAAGATAAAAAAGAAGTGGCGCGCATTAAGATTGGTTATGATGATTACAAATAATTTTTAAGCATCATTTTGCACCCGAATGCAAAATACTATGCTTTTTTGATGCAAGAACACGATATGTGTAGCGATTGAATTCTGGTCTTGTTTTGCCAAAATAGAAAGTGCTTAAAACAAAGTTTGTTTTAAAGTTTGTTTTGAGGTAGCTTTAAATTTAAAATGTCTTAGCAGTAACAGCATTGTAAATATGCATAAATATACAAAAATATCTCCAAATTTCACATAAAATGTTTTGTAATCGTTTTGCCTGAAAGTTCCTTCTATTATGAAATCTTGAAAGAGTGGAGCTGTTGTTTTGATTTTTCCTTGTGTTGTAATTATCCCAGATAACCCAGTATTTGCACTGACTAAAACATCTTTGCGGTTTTCAATAGCTCTAAATATATTCATAACGAAGTGCTGATATGGAGCTGAAGTGTCAAAGAACCAAGCATCATTTGTGCAGTTTGCAAAAACTTTGGCACCGTTTTTAGTGAAAATTCTAGAAATGTTTGGAAAAAAATTCTCAGAGCAAATTGTACCTCCCACCGTCAAATGCTTATCTTTAAAAATGTTTTTGTCAGTGCCTCTTTCAAAATCACCCATAATATTTAAAATGCCGAAGAATTTAGAGAGAATTTTTCTTAAAGGAATAAATTCACCAAAAGGTACTAAATGGTTTTTTTTGTGTATTGCAATTTCTTCATCGGGTCTAAAAGCTAAAAGTGCATTGTATAGAGTTTTGTTTTCAGCACAAATTGCACCTACGATAGCTAAGTTTTTGCAAGTTTTAACTATGTTTCTTGCCCATTCTAAATTTACAGAATCTAAATAAAGCAAATTTGGAACAACTGTTTCAGGAAAGACCACTAAATCAGCTTTTAAAGAAGCAGCGTCAAGAGACAACCTCTCAAGTTTAGATACGATTTCTTTTTTGTATGTATCATCCCATTTTTTATATTGGTCTATGTTTGTCTGAACAATAACTGCTTTTCTTTCGGGTTCTCCAAAATTTTTAAATTTTTCCTCTCTAAAAAAGCCTAAAGAAAGTATAGAAACAAATAAAATTAAAGCGACAAAAAAGTAACTTTTTTGGCTCCGCAATCTCTTCTTATAGAAAAAATTGTTTTTTTTTGGCAACCTAAAAATAAAGAAAGCAAAACATAAATTAACAAAAACAATTAAAAAGGATACTCCATAAACTCCAGTAAACTCTGCAATCTGAATAAGTTGTATAAACGACCATTGTGAGTAGCCTAAAAGGTTCCAAGGAAAGCCTGTCAAAAAATAAGTTCTTATATACTCGAGCAAAACCCAAAAACAAGAACTGAAAATAATAGTGTGGAAAGGATATGTGAATTTTTTAATTGCAATGTTTAAAACAAATGACCAAATACCCCAGTAAAGTGCGAGATAAATTTGCAAAACACAGAAAGCTGCTGTGGTTTCCAAGCGGGAGTCTATATTAAAATTTAATGTCAACATTAACCAGTACAACCCGATACAATTAAAAGTAAAGCCAGCAATAAATCCCCAAAAAAACGATGCATATTTTTTTGAATGATAAGTAGCCCACACAACAGGAACCAAAGCTACAAAAATTAACCAATTCGCATAAAATTTTGGAAAAGCGGTGGCGGTAAAAATGCCACATACGATAGACAAAACCAAATTGGTTGATATTTTTTTTAAATACGATGGATTTTTCAAGAAAAATTTCCGCCATTTTTTTGTTTTTTTAAGTTTACTTTGACTGCATTTAGTTATAAAAAAACTGTTTGCTACTCCGTTATACTCATGCCTTTGTGCCTTGCTATCATCGCACAGTCTTTATCACCTCTGCCAGAAACGCAAACGACTACAATATCGTCTTTTTTCATAGATGACGCAATTTTTATCGCGTAATATATTGCGTGTGCTGATTCTATTGCCGGAATTATCCCTTCAGTTTTTGATAAAAATTCAAAGGCTTCAACTGCCTGCTCATCTGTAACCGCTATGTACTTTGCTCTTTTTATTTCATGTAGATAAGCATGTTCTGGTCCTATTCCCGGGTAATCAAGACCTGCAGAAATTGAATACACTGGTGCAATTTGCCCATTTTCGGTTTGGCAAAATATAGATTTCATACCATGGAAAATGCCAACTTTCCCTTTTGTGATAGTAGCGGCAGTTTCATAAGTGTCAACTCCTCTTCCGGCAGCTTCGCAGCCTATAAGCTGAACTTCCTTATCATCTATAAAATTATAAAAAGCACCCATTGAGTTTGAACCACCACCTACGCAGGCTATTATTGCGGTGGGAAGCTTGTTTTCTTTTCTTATAATTTGTTCTTTAATTTCTTTGCTTATAACGCTTTGAAAATCTCTAACTATTTGAGGATATGGGTGTGGACCCATTGTTGAGCCTAAAACGTAAAAAGTGTCGTAAACTCTTTTGCTCCACTCTCTCATTGCTTCACTTACTGCATCTTTTAAGGTTTTTGTTCCACTACTTACAGCATTGACTTTCGAACCCAACAATCGCATTCTAAAAACATTTAAGGATTGTCTTTGCATGTCTTCTTCGCCCATAAAAATTTCGCACTCCATATTTAGCAAAGTTGCTGCAGTTGCAGTGGCCACTCCGTGTTGTCCTGCACCGGTTTCTGCAATTACTCTTTTTTTGCCCATTTTTTTTGCAAGCAGAACTTGCCCTAAAACGTTGTTTATTTTATGTGAACCGGTGTGATTTAGATCTTCTCGCTTTAAGTAAATTTTAGCGCCCATAAGTTTAGCAGACATATTTTTGGCATAATACAACAGCGACGGTCTTGCGGCGTATTCGTTTAGCAGTTGCGAAAGTTCTTTTTGAAAATCAGCATCTGACTTAAAATAATCATAAGCATTTTCAAGTTCTTTAACGGCGTTCATGAGGGTTTCGGGAACAAACTGCCCGCCATAAATTCCAAATTTTCCTGATTCCATTTTTAACTCCTTTCAATCTACAATGCATCCGTTTTCTATAATTATTTTCCTATCACAACGTTGGTAAGTGGCAAAACGGTGGGCTATAACTATGAGCGTTTTTCTTTCGCTAAAAGAAAAAATTTCTTCCATTATTTTGCTTTCAGTGTGTTCGTCAAGAGCAGAAGTTGCTTCGTCTAAAACTAAAATTTCTGGGTCTCCATATAATGCTCTTGCTATTGCGATTCTTTGTTTTTGCCCGCCACTTAAATGAATGCCACCTTCGCCTACAAAAGTGTTTAACCCGTCTTTTGTCAAAAGAAAATTCCATATGTTTGCGGTTTTTAATGCTGAAATTACTTTTTCTTCATCGTGTTCTGCGCCGAAGCTAACATTATCTGCAACTTTTCCATCAAACAAATAAATGCTTTGCGGAATGTATCCAATTTTACCGCGCCAAGATCCCATATTTGTGTCTGTTAGAGCAGCACCGTCAATAAAAATGTTGCCGCTGTCAGGTTTATTTATTGTAATTAAAATATCAACTAGCGTGGATTTTCCACTTCCGCTTTTGCCTATAATTGCCACTTTTTCGCCTTTTTTTATCTCTAAAGAGATGTTGTTTAAAACTTTCACTTTAGAATTTTGATAAGAAAAAGAAATGTTTTTTACTTCTATTGTTTTTTCAAAAACGATATTATCAAACCCTTCGCTCTCAGGAATTTGAGAGATGTTTTTATAAACTAAATCAAGCGAACGTTGATAAAAAGCCAAAGCGTTGATGTTATACAGTAGACGTGTAAGAGCCGGTAAGATACGGTATAAAGCCAAAGCGTAAATTGAAAGAATAGGGATAATTTTATTTGCATCTTTAAACTTCCATAAAATAAAAATCACCGATACAATAAGAAGTAAAAAACCAAAACTTTCAAGGATAAAGCGAGGAGCTTGTCCAAGCATGTCGTGTATCGCTTTTGAATTAGCGCAACTATCAATAGAAATATCAAAATCACAGGTGACAAATCTTTTATCTTTTTTCAATTTTATAAATTTAAAGTTGCCAAAAGTCTCGGCTAAAATTGTGTATATTTTGTTTGTAGCTTTTGTGATTTGCTCACCTTTTTGCTTAGAAATTCTTGTGATTGTAGTTATTATAAAATATGTAAATGAAAACATTGTGGCAGTAAGCACTAAAGTCATATGCAAATTTACCATGAGTAAAAGACAATATAATAAAAATATCGTAAAAATTTCAGAAAACATTTGTAAGAAATTCAATACTAAGTTTTTCACGTGTTCTGTTTCAGAAACTATGGATTGGCTACACATTGAACTGTTGCTTTGCAAAAATATTTTGTACGGAGCTTTCAGATAATTTTTGAAAAGTTGTCTACTCCAATTTTTAAATGCACTCATAGATACTTTTTGCAATACGTAAATATAAGCGATGTTGTAAATCACTCTAAAACAGTAAAAAAGTATTATCGCAAAGCCAAATGTTATGACGAAATTTGCTTTGCTGGAGAATTTAAAAAAGTCGTAAAATTTTTTATAAAACCCAGTATCAATTAGTGACGGATTTGTTGCTGCCGATATAAAAGGCATTATTATGGAAACTCCTACAGTTTCCACAATAGACAAAATAACTGTAAAAAGCACTAAAATTGCTAAATAAATCTTATGCTTTCTTGCTAGTAAAAGTCTTAATTGTTTAGTGATTTGTTTAAGGTCTTTTAGTTTCATTTTTAGTAGTCATTTACAAAGTAAAAGTTCCAATTTTTTTTTGAAAGTTCACATTTCAGATTTTCTTTGTTTTCTGGAGCGTCGTAAATCCCAAAAACAGCAGAACCAGAACCAGACATAAAGCTTGCACAATTTAAGTTTTTTAAATAGTTTTTTATTTCTAAAATTTCCGGGTTATCGTTAATAACGAATTCTTCTAACCTGTTAAAACATAGACTGTCGGCTTTTTGTTTATCGAACAATCCAAATTCAATGGCTTCTTTTATTTTATTTATGTTTTTACTGCAGGAAAGTGGAAATTTTATCTTTTTATAAATGTTGGTAGTGGCAATTGCAAAATTGGGTTTTACTATGACGGCATTTAAGTTTTTTAAAGGTTTTAAAGGTGTTATTTTTTCGCCTATTCCTTCACAAAGAGCTGTGGAACCTGTTAAGAAAAAAGGAACATCAGCACCAATTTTTGCGGCTATCTTTTCTGACGTTTGTTTTTCTGCTTCTATATTCCAAAATTTTTGAAGACCTAAAATAACACTAGCAGCGTCTGACGAACCTCCGCCAAGACCGGCACCTGATGGAATATTTTTTTTTAAAATAATTTTAATGCCTTTATCTATTTTAAAAAACTCTCTAAAGAGCTTTGCCGCTTTATACGCAAGATTACTTTCGTCATCAGGTATTTTGTCTTGCTTTGCGTAGACGTTAAGTGAAATTCCACTGTTTTTTGGTTCAAAAACAAGTTCATCACATAAGCTGACAGTTTGCATAATAGTCTCTAAATTATGGTAGCCGTCGGGTCTTTTGTTTTTTATTTCAAGAAAAAGATTGACTTTAGCAGGTGCTTTTAATGTTAATGACATTTAAAATCCTCAAACATTTTTGCATTATGCAGGATTTTATTTATTTTTTCCAAATTTGCAAAAGTGTAGCGTGTAGAAATTTCCTTATTTTTTAATTCCCACTTTTATTGAAGGGATGGATAGTGTTGTTATTCCCACTTTGTTAAAGGGTCGGCGGGTTGTGGGGTTTTATTCCACATTTTTTAATTCCCACTTTTATTGAAGGGATGGATAGTGTTGTTATTCCCACTTTGTTAAAGGGTTGGCGGGTTGTGGGTTTTATTCCACATTTTTTAATTCCCACTTTATTAAAGGGGGTGGTCGCGATAGCGGCCGGGGGTTTTAAAACCTATTAATTTAACGTTTACTTATAAATTAAAATTTAGGTTCGAAAACCCCCGGCCGTGCGTAGCCCGCCCACCCCCTTTAAAAAAGGTGGAATTAAAGGCTTGCGGCTTCCCTTTAGAAAAAAGGTGGAATTAAAGGCGAGGTGGAATTAAAGGCTTGCGGCTTCCCTTTAGAAAAAGGTGGGATTAAAGTCGAGGGAGATTAAAGACGGGTTGTTATTCCCACTTTGTTAAAGGGTTGGCGGGTTGTGGGGTTTTATTCCACATTTTTTAATTCCCACTTTATTAAAGGGGGTGGGCGCGATAGCGGCCGGGGGTTTTAAGAACTATAGATTTAACGTTTAGTTATAAAATTATATGAAAAGCTGAAAATTTAGGTTAGAAAACCCCCGTCCTATCGGACACCCCCTTTAGAAAAGGTGGAATTAAAGGCTTACGGCTACTCTTTAGAAAAGGTGGAATTTACGGCGAGGTGGAATTAAAGGCTTACGGCTTCCCTTTAGAAAAGGTGGAATTTACGGCGAGGTGGGATTAAAAGAGCTTACGGCTTCCCTTTAGAAAAGGTGGAATTAAAGGCGGGGTGTTATTCCAACTTTATTGAAAAGATTGGCGGGGTTGTGGGGGTTTATTCCACATTTTTTAATTCCCACTTTATTAAAGGGGGTGGGCGCGATAGCGGCCGGGGGTTTTAATATCTATAGATGCTAGCGTTTAGTTAAGTATCTGAAAAGAATTTGCACCGTTTAAATTTATTTTGATGTCCTCGCCAGAGATGTCAATTGTGATTTTTGACGGGATTTTGTGGATGAAAAAAGTATTATGACTTTTTATTGAAACGGTTATGCCATCTTGTGCGAACTCTTCAATTAACGCTGTTTCTGAATTTAAAATAAGTTTTGCTCCGTCTATTTCGTAAATCATTTTACCATCTTTTATTTGTGCTTGCGTTTGATAAAACTTTTCATAAAAATTCTCATCTATAATTTTTGTGACTTTACGTATAAAATTTATGATTTCAGGTTGTATTTTGTTTTCAATAGCTTTAGGGTAAAACTCAATATTTCCTTTTTTTATAGATGCAGTAATTCCACTTAAAACAAATAAATTAGGTAGGTCTACAACCATTTCTTTTTCTTTGTTGTAAGAAAAATTTAGAAGAAGCTTTTTGCTAAAAAGACCAGAATGGACTTTTGCTGCATAACTCGTTTTGAAATTTGGGGTTCTTGTAAAGTTTCCATAGCTTCTTAAAATCATTTGTTTTGATAATTCCTGTGTAGGAATTTTTTCCTGAATGTTTTTTAATTTAGCTTTAAGTTTTTTGTTTGGAGAAATGTCGTAGGCAAAAGCATAATTTCTCCAAGCGTCTATATCTTTAGATAAAGCGGCATGAGTGTCACCTAGTAGTTCATAGACAACATTTATTGTCATTATGTTTGCTGCAGTAACAAAAACTTTTTGTGCATCTAAAAATTTTGCCTGCTTGAAATAGAGTTTACCGAGAGAAATCAAGTAAAAGATATTTTTTGGCTCCAAATTTATAGCTTGAATAAAGAGTTGTTCTGCTTCAAAAAATTTTATTTCATTTTTAAAATAAATTTCGCCTAATAAATTTATGGCTTTGGCGTTCGTTTTGTTTTTTTCTATAGCTGTTAGAATAGAGATTTCGGCATTTTTGAAATTTCTGAGATTATCGTAAGCAAACCCAAGAAAATAGTAAGCGTCTGAAAAATCAGGCGACAATTCCACGGTTTTATTAAAACATTGAGCAGCTTTTTTATATTTTTTCCAGTCTAAATAGTTAAGACCCATAGAGTAATAAATGCCAGAATTTTCAGAATCGGCAGAAGCAGCTTTTGTAAAAAATTTTTCTGCTTTAGAGTATTTTTTTAAAAGAGCATTGCAATAGGCAAGCTTGGTAAGAACTGTAGGATTGGTTTTTTCTTTTAACATAACTGTTTGATACTCGTCTATCGCTTTTTTTGTTTGACCTGAATTTTCATATATTTGTCCAAGCCACAGTGCTGCAGTGTTGTCATCTGAAATTTCTTTTTTAGCTTTTAAAAAGTTTTCTTCAGACTTTTCCATGTCGCCTGCAGTAAAATAAGCTTTGCCTAAATACAAAAAAGCGTAAGGATTGTCTGGGTATATTTTGGCGTATTTTTGGCATTCCAGTAAAACTAAATCGTATCTTTTTTCGGATTCGTAAATTCTTGCCTTTGCAAGATATGCGTCTAATAAATCAGGGTTCATTTCTATAATTTTGTCATAAGAGTTTAATGCTGCTTTTGTCATATTGAGTTTTTCTTGAACTAATGCCAGCTGGAAATAAGCCGCTATATTGTCTGGTTGAGTTTTTAAAAAATGTTCCCAATGTTTTTTTGCTTCTTTTAGTTTATTGTCTTGCTGATAATAGACGGCAAGGCAGGCTTCTGCTGTTTCGTCTTCTGGGTCAAGCTTTAGGGTCTTTTCCCAAAAAATTCTTGCTGTGTCATTTTTTTTTGCAAATGCGTAAAACTGTGCTAAAAAAGAAGTGGTTTTTGAATTTTTACCGTCTAACTCATCAATTTTTTCAGCAAGCTTAAAAGACTTCTCTTCCTTTTTTAGTTGCCAATAGATATAAAGTAAATCTTTATAAACTGGTAAAGCGTTTTTATCAAGGGAAATTGTTTTTTCGTAATCTTTTACAGCCTCATCAAAATTTCCTTTTTTTAAAGAGATGGTTCCACGTAAAAACGTTTTGTACGCGGGAGTATTTAATGCGAGAAGTTTGGAATTTTGAAACAAGAACAAAAAAACTAAAAATAAAATTGTAAAATTTTTCACAAAAATTTCCTCATAATTAGAGCGTCTTGAGTGCCGTAATAGTTTTTTCTAATATTTATTGTTTCAAAGCCGGATGCTAAGTATAAATTCAAAGCTGCTGAATTTGATTTACTTACTTCAAGAAAAATTTTATCACATTTTTTGTAAATGCTTTCTTTTTCAATATTTAAAAGTGCTTTTTTTGCAAAACCAGAGTTTCTAAAAGTTTTGTCAATGGCAATTTTAAGAAGCTCTGCTTCGGTACAAGCTGTAGTTACGATATAAAATCCAACTGTCTTTTCTTTTTCAACTAAAACTTTAAAAATAGCAGCGTCATTGTTGGCACATTCCAAAAGCATTGGTTTTGACCAATGGTTATCAAAAGAGTTTTTTTCTATATCAAAAACATCGTCTAAAAACTCTTGTTTAAATTTTATCATTTCCATAATGTCCATAATGTGTGTTTTTAGTGATAAATTATATTTTTCATAAGGTTAAATTACAAAAAACAGAACATCTGCTTTGAATTTTAAGAGTCTTTTGCAAATGTGTTTAACTGCATTATATCTAAAATTTAAAACCGTGTTTTATATACAAATATATTTTGAAAAGATGACAAAAATTGCAGAAACTTATAGAATGTGAAAACAGCATTCAAGTTATGCATATAATCAATCGGAGAAAATGCCGACACTAAATGTCTTTATTTAAGTTATGGCGTTTTTGTTGCAATGGTAAAACAACATATATTAGACTTAACAAAAATTCAGTTAATAAATTCTTTAAAAAATGTGATTATTAAAGAATATCAGATAGGACAAATATTGGACTGGATATACATTAAAAAAGCTTACACTTTTGAGCAGTTTTCTAATATGCATAAAGAACTGAGAATAACGCTAGATAGAAAATTTGTTTTAAGAACTCTAAAAATCATAAAAAAAGAAAAATCTTTGATCGATGGGACAACCAGATACGCATTTCAGACTTACGACAAAAAACGTTTTTTTGCAGTTTTTCTGCCAGGAAAAGGTCACAATTCTGTTTGCGTTTCATCGCAAATAGGTTGTCCTATTTCGTGCGTTTTTTGTTCCTCTGGCAAAACGAAATATTATAGGAATTTAAGTAAGGGAGAAATTGTAGAACAGGTTTTGCAGATAGAGAATGACACAAATGAGAGAGTTTCTGGGGTTTTGTTTATGGGTATGGGTGAACCAAGTTTAAATTTTGATAATTTAACCCAGAGTTTAGATTCTTTTCTTTCAAAAAAAGAATTTGGTATTGGTAAAAGACACGTAACAGTTTCATCTGTTGGAAACGTACCATTTGTAAAAAAACTTGCCGATAAAAAATATAATTCTAGACTTGCTTTATCTTTGCACAGTGTTGATGATAAACAAAGACGAAAACTTATTCCTAATAATTTTGGTTTTGACATAAAAGATATTTTAAAAGCCGGAAATTACTATCTTAAAAAAACAAATTCGCGACTTACAGTAGAGTACGTTTTAATAAAAGATATGAATGATAGTTCTGCTTGTGCTCATAAACTGGCTAGACTTATGCGCCAAAACCACCTGGTAACCCCACAAACTCAAGTAAATCTAATTCCATTTAATCCTATAAATAAGAGTGATTTTCAACCAACTTCTTTTGAAAATATTGAAAAATTTAAAATTATTTTAAAATTTAATGCCATTACAGCAACTATAAGAAAACCTAAAGGAATAGACATTGGAGCCGCCTGCGGGCAGTTGGGCTACTAATTCATATGTTTGATTTAAGGTTGCTGTTTACGTTTTGATGCAAGCACGTAAATTTAGAGACCAAGCATTTGTGTTGTTGCACACTTTGCCAAAACTATTTTTAGGAAACTGCGTTGTGATTTTTTGGTAGAGCGGAACTTATTCGCATAGCATAGATTTTAGCGAAAAAATTTCCAAGTAAAAGAGTACGATGGTTTGCGAAGTTGCCGTAAATTAGTTACAATTGCCGACAAATGGCAGGTTTTTTTGTACTAGATGCTAATCTAAAATTGCAAGGGGTGATCAGTGTGGTTGTATCAGAGATTGTTCGCTTTGTAGGACAAATTTCAAATAGAGATGTAAAAAATACCAGTTGTATTAGAGTTGGGTTGTATCGCTTTGCTTTTTCTGTGTTTTTAATACTTTCACAGCATCAAAATGTGTTTAGCGAAGATGCGGTCAGTTTTTTGTCTTTGCAAGACCTTTCTCGCAATCAATATGAGACTGCCGTTGTTTTTGATAATTTGGCGGCGCGTCAGGTAAACACCCCGCTTTCAAATACTATAAAAGAAATTTGGAATTTACATGATGAAAAAAAGCAAAGACAGTTTCTGGCACAAACTTCAGGATATTTTTTGGCGAACGTCATAAGAAGTGCTGTAACAGATACTGAAAGCAGTGC
The DNA here is from genome assembly GCA_031287735.1 of Elusimicrobiota bacterium. Taxonomy (GTDB): domain Bacteria; phylum Elusimicrobiota; class Endomicrobiia; order Endomicrobiales; family Endomicrobiaceae; genus JAITSO01. The sequence goes on from JAITSO010000045.1 coordinate 19,269, forward strand.
ACTGTACGATAAAATTGATATAAACAACCAAAGAGGCGAAATTTGGACACAAATAGCAGGCCAGTTACAAGATTTTAAAGAAGATAAAAATTCTATTGGGAAGTATGAAGATAAATCATTTGGTGTTATGATTGGAGTTGATGGTTTTGCTACCGCCGCTTTCAAAGGCGGTGTTTTTTTGGAATATCAGCAAAACAAAGTGGTGCAAGTGAAAAGTAACGCAAAAATAGAAGATGTAGGGTTTGGATTATACGCTGGAGTATTTACTTCATTATTTGAGGTAAAAAGTATGCTTTCTGTAACGCAAAGCAGATTTAACATAAGAAGGTTTATAGATTATGCACATTCGTCTTTAATTGACAATAATGTAGATTCATCTTTTTTTGGAATATCTGAAAGTGCTGATGTTGAGGTTGGGTTAAATTTGTTTGACGGTGAGACAGCCACGATAGTTCCTTTTGTAGGAATTGATGTTAAAAATATAGGCTATGAGACTTTTTGTGAATCTGCAGACAATCCACTTGCATTAACTGTTAGAGGTCAAAATTATATGCGCAGTGAAAGCCGAGCGGGAATTAGAGTTAACTGTGATTTTGAAGATTGGGGTTGGTATGCGAAAGGTCAAGTTGCTTATTTGCTTGTCGGAAACAACCCTGAAATAAAAACGTCTTTTTCAAGTACAAATTTGAATTTTAACTCTGCAGCTTTTGAAGAAGGCAATGAACTAAAAGTTGGGGCAGGAATTGGTATATTTAGACGATTAAGCGAACGTTTTTCTATATTTTTGAATACATCTTTTTGGTCTGTAAGAAATTACAGTGATGTTTATACTAATTTAGGGTTAAGGACATATTTTGGAAAATCTGGAGAAACAAAAGATTTACCGGTAGACGAGCAAAATTTTGAGAAGGAAATTTGTTTTGATGAGTCTGAAAGAGCAGAAGTGCCGCTGCTCACTGTCAATCAAAAAGATATAGAAGAAGCGGTGATAATTTCTGCACCTATTCCGATTCCTGTTGAAAAGGTGCGGCAAAAAATCCAAGAAGCAAAGAATGTAGAAGCGGTTTCTACTCAACAACCCACGTCTACACCTTTTGGAAAAACAATATTAAAAGTTATCCCGGCATACTTTGAGGTTAATTCACATGTTTTAAATAACGTTTCTAAAAAATTGGTTAGAGAAGTTATACAAGGAGTAGGTGATTTGCCATACAGTGTCATTTGGATTGAAGGACACGCTGATTCTTTAGGAAGCGATAGGATAAACGATGTGCTTTCAGAAAAAAGAGCAAGAGTGGTTTATGATGAATTTGTTGAGGATGGGATAAGCAAAAAATATTTGTCGTACAGAGGTCTTGGAAGCAGAGTGCCCATTTCAAGCAATGAAACAGAAGATGGAAAAATGCAAAACAGAAGAGTTGAAGTTTATTTGGATTTGACGACAGTACCGCAGCCAGTAGTTCAGTGTGACACAAGTAAAAATTTAACTACAGCTGAAACAGAAAACACTCAAACTGGCATGCCTACCAAAAATTTTGCTTCGAATGAAAAAAGTGCATTGACTATTCAACAAGTTCAAGCTATGCCGACAGAGCAAATTGGCGATGACGTTATTAGCTCTGATAAAATTGCAGCATTAAAGGCTGGCGTTAATGTTTCAACTGAACAAGGAGTTACAAAAAAAGAAGTTGCATTAGGTAACCAATTTACTAAAGGACAACTTAAATATATAGAACAGTTTAAAGACTATTTGTCCAAAAATAAAATACTTAACTATGCTGACAGTGAGATATGTAGCACACTTTTTTACAGAGATAAACTCAGAAGTTACGTAGAACTTGATAAGTTCGGTGAAATAAAAAATCACGATGTATTAGAAGTAATTATTAGGAATAAATATTATGAGTTTTTTGTGACAGACAACAACGATGTTGACTGCAGCAACTAAAAATAGCAATAGCACGTTCGGGCGTTTGTAGGATTAGAGAATATGGCAAATAAAAGTTTAAAGATAGGCAGAAACATAGTTCTTTCAAACGATAATCCTTTCGCTGTCATTGCGGGTCCTTGTGTGATTGAAAATGAGGATCACGCGTTTAAATTGGCACAAACTTTAAAAAAAATAACGTCAGATTTAAAAATTCCTTTTATATTTAAGGCATCCTACGATAAAGCAAACCGTTCGTCAGTAAATTCTTACAGAGGACCAGGCACTTATGATGGTCTAAAAATTCTTTCAAAAATAAAAAAAGATTTAAATTTACCTATTATTACAGATATTCATACAGAAGAACAAGCAGCTCAAGCAGCTGAAATTGTGGATTTTTTGCAAGTTCCCGCTTTTCTATCACGTCAAACAGATATTATCAAAGCCTGTGCAGAAACTAAAAAACCCATCAATATAAAAAAAGGTCAATTTTTAGCACCCGATGATGTTTTTAATATTATCAAAAAGTGCCAATATTTTGGGAACAAAAACTTATCGCTTACTGAGAGAGGTGTGAGTTTTGGATACCATAATTTGGTAGTGGATTTTAGAAGCTTGGAAATAATGAAACAAAGTGGCTATCCTGTTGTTTTTGATGCCACTCACAGTGTCCAGCTTCCAGGAAGTAACGGAAATTGTAGCGGTGCAAACAGAGAATTTGTATTTCCTCTTTCAAAGGCAGCAGTTGCTATAGGAATTTCTGCGTTGTTTCTGGAGGTTCATGAGAATCCTCAAAAAGCACTTTCAGACGGTGCAAATAGTATAGATTTAGGACTATTTAAAAAAGTGTTGAAAGCAGCAAAAGACATCGAAGGAGTTACAAAAAAATGAATATAAAAAAATGCACTGAAACAGAACTTCAACAACAAACTTGGCAACCGTCTTATTTGTGGTATTTTAAAGTTTCAGTAGCGATTTTTGTTTTTTTAATAATGTCTTTTTTTACGCTCAATATTTTACTAAAACCATATATGAGAGTTTTAAGTCCTGAAATTACACCTTGGTTGCGTCCAAACAGCAATAATAATGAAAATTAGTAAGAAAATTTTAAATAAAGCCAAACAGGTAAAACTTATTGTTTCCGATGTTGACGGAGTTTTGACGCGTGGAGAAATAATAGTGTTTAACAACGGCGAAGAAGTTAAAATTTGGAACGTTAAGGATGGAGCAGCTTATAATGCTCTTTTGAAATCTTCTGAAAAAATAAAAACGGCTTGGATAACTGGCAGAAAGTCTATTCAGGTTAAAAGACGTGCCAAAGAGATGAATATAGATTATCTCGTTCAAAATTGCGTTGACAAAAAATCAGCTTTGGAAAAAATTTTAAAACTCAACAATTTAAAACCCTCGCAAGTAGCTTTTGTAGGCGACGATATAATTGATATTTATGCTATTAAAATATCGGGACTTAGTGTTTGTCCAAATGATGCCTCTAAAGACGTAAAAAAAGGTGTTGATTATATTTCAGAATTCAATGGAGGCGAAGGTGTTTTACGAGATGTGGTAGAATTGATTTTAAAAGCAAAAGGTGTGTGGAAAAACGTTTTGGAAAAGTACAAATGAAGTTCAAAAATAGATTCGCAAAAATTCGCAGAAGGTTTTATTACTATGGTGCTCTTGCTTTTGCTAAATCTGTATCGCTTATTCCATATAAATTGTCAGTGGGTTTTTTGAGTTTATTTTTTGGAAAAGTTGCCTATTATTGTTCGTATTCTGCTGCAAAAATTGCTGTAAAAAATCTTCAAAAAACATTTCCAAATAAAAGTAAAAAAGAAATTGTAAAAATTGCAAAAACCGTTTTTGTAAATCAAGCTAGAAACTTTTTTGAGCTTGCAAATTTTCCACGTATCAACTTAGGGTTTTTGCAAAGTATTTCAAGTGTTGAAAATAAAAACTTAATAGAAATTGCTTTACAGAAAGGTAAAGGTCTGCTTTTTGTAAGTGCACATACTGGCAATTGGGAAATAACTGCCGCTGCTGTTGCAGCTCTCGGTTTACCTGTAAATGTTGTTGCAAAAAAAATCTACATAGATGGGTTAAATGATATGCTTGTAAAGTATAGAGAAAGCAAAAACGTTAAAGTTATTTTAAAAGATGCAAAAGATACTGGTAGAAAACTTTTGAGAGCTTTAAAAAACGGAGAAATTATTGCGATGCTTATAGATCAAGATACTGAAGTTAGCGGAGTTTTTGTAGATTTTTTTGGTCAGAAAGCGTGGACTCCGTCAGGCCTTGCGGTTTTGGCTTTGAAAACCGGTGCTGAAGTTTTAGTTGGTGTTGACCAAAGAATTGGAAGGTACAATCATAAAACTATCATATACGGACCTGTTAAAATAGAGACAACTGGCAATGTAGAGATAGATGTTGTAACGCTAACACAAAAAGCCACCTCGATTTTAGAAGAACATATTCGTATTTGCCCTGAACAATGGGTATGGTTTCATAAACGTTGGAAAACACAGAGTATTACTCGCAAACTAAAAGACGTTTCTATCAATAGCAGTTCTGTTGTTAAGTAGGTTGCTGCTGAAATCTGGGGTGAAATTTCTTATACTGCGATATAAGCGTTCTTGTATCTACACGAGTATAAATTTGAGTTGTAGCTATTGAAGAATGCCCCAACATTTCTTGAACAAAACGGATATCTGCTCCGCCAGACAGCAAATGTGTTGCAAAAGAATGTCTTAAAATATGCGGGTGAATTTTTTTCTGCAATCCGGATTTAGCAGCAATGTCTTTTAATTGCATAAAAACAACTTCTCTAGAAAGTTTACGACCGAGTCTTGATATAAAAATGTGCTCAGTTTTTCTTTTGGGTGAACGTCTTTTGGTTATATAAATTTTAATAAAATATTTTGCTCTATCGCTAAACGGAACGATTCTTTCTTTAGAGCCTTTCCCAACAATACGCACAAAATTATCGTCTAAATTCACATCGCAAAATCTCAAAGCTATAACTTCAGACACCCGTAGACCCGCACAATACATAAGTTCAAACATGGCTCTATTCCTTACATTCATTTCATTGTCTGGGGTTATAGACATCAATAATGCTGATACCTCTTCAAGCGAAAGCGTATCAGGTAGCTCTTCTGGTATTTTAGGAAGTGCTAGATTTGAGGCGGGATTTTTTTTAATCAAATCTTCCAAATTTAGGAACTTATAAAATTGACGGATGGCTTCTATAATTCTGTATAAAGTTCTGGGTTTTAAATTATTAAGCTTCAATTCCCAAAGGAAGTCTGTCAAAGCACTGTGATTTAAATCATATATGGATATTTGCTGCTTTTTCGAAAATTCGAAAAGTTTTAGTATATCGGTTTTGTAAGCATTGCAAGTATTTTTAGACAATCCTTTTTCTGCAGTTATATACGATAAAAAATCTGGAAGAGGATTTTGCGTATTTATCATTTTAAATAAGGGTTATGGCAGAATTCATTTGCCAATGTGGTTTGGCTTGAATGGCCCGGATAAACTGTAATATCAGGTCTTAGTTTTTTTATTTTAGCCAGAGACTGACGCATCTTTTCTATATTTCCTCCTGGCAAGTCTGTTCTACCGATATTTCCAGCAAAAAGTGTGTCACCGGTAATTAAGAAATTATTAAAAAGCAGGCAAATTCCACCTTCGCTGTGACCAGGAGTGTGGATAACTTTAAATGCTGTAAAAGACAATTTGAATTCTTGGTTATCTTCAAATAAAATTTTTGGATTTTTAACTGAAAGTGCAAAATCTGTGTGCGGTTTAGAAGCATTTTTATAAGGATCTGCTAGCATTTCCACTTCGTCTTTAAAAACAGCTAATGGAATTTTGAACTCTTTGCGGATTTGGTCATCTGAATATATGTGGTCGAAATGCCCATGGGTATTTATCAAAATTTCAGGTTCTAAACGTTCTTTTTTTATTTCAGCTATAACTTTACTACCAGATTCTCCCGGATCAATCAATGCTGCTTTCAAACTTTCGTCGTCATAAACTATATAGCAGTTAACCTCTAAAGCACCTGAAATTACTTTTTTTACTTTAACCATGATGGCGTACCTCTTCTGTATTAAATATGCACACTCTATAGACTCGTATATTCTACCACAAATAATTAGAAATATGAAATTTAGCGGTGTGCATAAATTAAAAAATGTATGTTCTGATTAGAAATTAGAAGTGTTGATTTTGTTGTGTAGGTTTTACAAAACAGATGTTTTTGTGTAGAATCAGACGCAGTATCAATAAATAGAAACCTTACTTGAAGGAGGACAAATGCCAGTAGAGCAGCTTTTAATTTTAATTAAACCCGATGGGATTAAAAAATCTCTTACGGGTAACATTCTAACGAAACTTTCCGAAGCAAGGATGGTTATTGTCGCTGCAAAAGTAGTAAAAGTAAGTGAGGAATTAGCTAGAAATCATTATTGTCAACTCAGCAGTAAACCTTTTTTTAAAGAACTTGTAGATTATATACAGGGAAAAATTTATGGTGAACCATGGGATAGGGTTTTGGCTTTTGTTTACCAGGGAGAAGATGCTATTTCAAGAATGCGAAAAATTGCAGGTGCAACCAACCCGGAAGAAGCTGACCCTGTTTCCATAAGGGGAGCTTACGGTAGAATAACCACTAAAGGTGTTTATGAAAATGTTGTTCATTGTTCTTCAGAAGCTTCTGAGTCGGAAAGAGAAATAAAGCTTTGGTTTAAACCTGATGAAATTGTTAAACTAATGTATCCGACAAAGAAAATATTTTTGGAAAAAGAGGAACGTGTGGTTTGGGATGACCGAGTTGTTCGATGAACTGACACGTCTAATAATCATTGCGACAGTTTGTTGTTACGTGTAACTGCTGTCTTTTATAAAACTGGCTTTTTGATGCAGTGAAACGCGTTTAGGTTTGAACCACGAGGGAAAATGGAAATTGGCGTTGATATTGAAGAAGTTAGACGTTTTAATAAGTGGGTTGCTAACGAAAAATACCTTTGTAAAATTTTTTCAAAAGAAGAAATAAGATATTCCACTGATAGAAGGATGGCAGCACAACATTTAGCTGTTCGTTTTGCAGCAAAAGAAGCTGTGTGGAAGATGCTGAATTCTAAAACCAGTGAACTTTTAATTGCAGATATTGCTATAGTAAATGAGGAAAACGGCAAACCTCAAGTTTATATAAAAAACAAAAAACAAAGCAATATAAAAATTTCTCTTTCCCACACAAAAAAATATGCTGTTGCTGTAGCGATAAGTGACGGCGACATTTGCGTTTAGTTTGTAATCGAAGGTATTTGACAAACTATCAACGTAGACAAAATCATTTTTGAATGGAAGGAAAATCAATTGAAATTATTTAATACAAGTTACGATAGCCAAGGGTTTAAGCAAAATGTTCCCACTTTTCGTTTTTGTGTTTTGGTTGCCATTATTGTTGTGTTCATTTTGGTACTTGCAGATTCGTTTTACACGGTTTCTATTGGTGAAATTGGTGTTGCGTTAAATAAACTAAATGGAAAAACGAGCAGTCAAAAAACAGGTTATCACTTTAAGATTCCTTTTGTGGAATCCATTTGGAAATATGATGTTAGAACTTCTCTTTTAAAGATTAGAAATACTGGTGCATCGGTGGATTTGCAGGAGGTTTCTTTTGAGTTAGGTATAAACTATAGACCCGTTTATGACAAAGTGGATGTTTTGCACAAAACAATAGGTCCCAACTATGTAAACATTATTCTTATTCCGGCTGTTCATGAATGTAGCAAGTCAATCATGGCACGTTTTCCTGTTGAACAAATAATTGCTAGACGTGAAGAGGTAAGACAGCTCATGGAGGAGAAGTTGAAAACAGTGTTATCAGCACATAATTTAATTGTAGAATCAGTAAATATTGAGGATGTGGATTTTTCGGTAGAATTTGTGAAGAAAGTTGAGGAAAAACAACTAGCAGAACAAAATATTATTGTACAAAGAAACAACAAACTGGCGGCTGAAGAAAATGCCAAACAAACAAAAATTTTAGCAGATGCTGAAGCATATAAAAATGAAAAACTACGAGATTCTACTTCTCATACAGTAGTGAGCCTTGAATGGATAAGGAAATGGGATGGTCGTCTTCCGCAAACGGTACTTGGTAAAGATGCCAATGTTTTATTAAGTATTAAGGATAAGGATTAAAATTTATTATCAATCTTATCAAACTTAACTAACTGTAAACTGCAAAAAAATAAATTAAGTAGCATATTGTTTTTGGCTGCAGAGCGGATATGTGTAATCTTATTAGAGCTATAGAAGTTATAGTCTTATGAAAATTAAAAGAGTTGCAATAGTGGAAGTCGTTTTGGCTCTGGCGATAATCGTTTTTACAGTTTGTTTGCTGAGGATGCGTTTTGCCCGACGTATAGATGCTGCTAAAGAGATAGCAAATGTAAAATCACTCGCGTCTTTGCGGAATGCTATTGCATGCTATTACATTGGGAATAGTTATTCGTATCCTACAGAAAACATATCAAAAGAAATTGTAGAAAAGGGATATATCGCGAGAATTCCGTATGTTTACATTCATGAAAAACCTAAACAAAACAAGATAGTAGTTTCTGATTTTAACGAGCATTTAGATGAAGGTTGGGGATATCAAATTTACGACAATGAATCTGAAACAGGAAGGAAAAAAGGTGAAATTTGGATAAACGCCTCCGATAAAAATCTAAGCGTTTTGTAGATGTCATAATTTAAAAAAAGCCAATGTGGTTTTTGCCTGGCTAAATTGAGATGATAAAAGAAACGTGCAAACGTAAGAATATATTTTAGTTGTAAAAGAGTACACTGTTTGTGATTTTGAGGTAGAACAATGAATGTTCAAAGATACGTTGTGTCAGACTTGGTTTCAAATACGAAAGTTTTGAGAAGTGGAGAAAGGTTGTTGCTTTCGGGAACAGTTTATACGGCAAGAGATGCAGCACATAAAAGAATTGTAGAGTTAATTAAAGAAAAAAAAGAATTGCCATTTTTATTGAAAGATTCTTGTGTTTATTATTGTGGTCCCTCTGCTGTAAAACATAGTTCTTACGTAGTTGTTTGTGGACCAACAACTTCATATAGAATGGATGTTTTTGCAGAAATGTTTTTAGAAAAAGGTGCGAAAATTTTTATAGGTAAAGGTCGGCGTAGCGATACTGTTAAAAATTGTATAAAAAAACATGAAGCACTTTATCTTGTAGCGACTGGTGGAATTGCTGCTCTGCTATCAAAAACAGTTCAGGAATGCGAGTTAGTTGGCTTTGATGATTTGGGACCTGAAGCAGTTTATAAACTCGTAGTTAAAGATATGCCGTTAACGGTAGCGATAGATGCAGACGGCAACGATATTTTTTGCAGAAAAAATTAGCTTAAGGAAAACAAATGTCTACAATAAAACGTTTTGATTTCACGAGTGTGCTGGGTTGGTCTGTGTCGCGCTATGATAGATTTTTGAATTGTAAAAGACAGTATTTTTATGATTATTATTCTAAATTTGAAAAGGAAATACCGTACGAGAAAATAAATTTTTTGAAGAGTTTAACTTCTAAAGTTTTAGAGAGCGGTAATATTGTTCATGATGCAATAAGAGACGTGTTGGAAAGACTTAAAAAAAGTTCAAAACCTATAAATAAAGATAAACTGTTTAAATACGTTTTCACCATGACGGAAAACTACTGCAAATCTAAATTTTTTTTTGAAAGCTACTATAAAAAAGAAGTTGTTATGGTGCCTGAAATTTTTGATAAAGTTAAGGTTTGTATTGAAGAATTTATTAGCAGCCAAACTTTTGATTGGATTTTAAATAAAGCTATTGACCAAAGATCGGAGTGGATTATTGAGCCCGAAGGTTTTGGAGAGACAAGAATTGGCAGCTTGAAGGCTTACTGCAAGGTAGATTTTTTATTTCCTATAGACAATAAAGTTTACATCTTTGATTGGAAAACTGGGAAACCAAACGAAAAAAAACATTCAAAGCAGCTTACAGGATATTCGCTTTGGGCAGGTTATCATTTCAATAAATTCGCTTGTGATATTTCGGCTGCTGTTGTGTACCTTTTCCCAAAATATAATGTGAAGAAAATAAATATAGCTGAAGAAGATATTAAAAAGTTTGAGCAAACAGTAGAAAAAGAAAGTAATGAAATGTACGGATATCTTTTAGATGTGGAAAGTAATATTCCAAAAGACAAGAAAGAATTTCCAATCAACAAAAACAAGCTTTGTGATTATTGTAACTATCAAGAGCTTTGTAAATAAAAGTGCAAAATATTTGATTAGTCTATTTTAAAATGGATAGGTTTTTGCAATAAAAAATACTGTTGTGCTGTTTTGTGTGGTTTGTATGGCAGTTAGCTTCGACTGTTTACTCACTTTTATTTACTTTGAATCTGTATTCTATTTCTCCATTTAGCACAAACTCTAATTCTTCTCGTACGCTTTTCTCAAAAACATCAGGGTCGGTTTTTATGTCGTTAAGTTTTTTCTTGTAAATCTCATTTTGCTGTTTCGCGATTTCTATGTTTTTCTTTAACTTAATTTGAGTAATATAATTAAATACACTTATTCTTATACTTTTAACAGGCAGAAGTATGGCAAGTACAGCTATGTATACAAAAGCTCTGTTTAATGGTATTTTATTCTTTTTTTTCATTTTTGTTAGAAAAAGCTTCAAATAATTTATACGAAAACATTCTTGCAAGAACAGTATTGTTGGAAACTGCTTTGATGTTGACTCTGTTATCCATTTCTTCTGAAATAAACACGGCAATTTCTGTGGAGTCTAAACAGAAATCGAAAGTTTTAGAGAAATCAAAAGCAACTATATAACCTTTTCCAAAATTTTTATGCGTAACTCTTGCTTTAACGTCATTTAACACGGAAAGCGTTTTTTCAAAAGCTTCTTTTTTAGAAAAAAGAAAATTCTTTTCAAACGCTACATTTTTTTCATTTTTAAACTTTTCAACAGAAAAACCTGCAAAACGACAGGGATAATCTAAAACGGAGCATGAAAACAAAAACAGTGCGGAAAATATCAAATAAAATTTCTTAAACTTTAAAATGCAAAGATTATTTTCCAACAATTTCAAGACTTATCCTTTTCAACTCGTCGTCTATTTTTAAAACTTTTACTTTTAAAGTGTCGCCAACAGAAACAACTTCATGTGGGTTTGCAACAAATTTTGAACTCAGTTTTGAAATATGCACAAGACCATCTTGATGAACACCTATATCGATAAATGCACCAAAATTAGTGACATTTGTAACCGTACCATTTAAAACCATATCTTCCTTCAAGTCTTCCAAACTGTTTATTTCAGTGCTAAATTCTGCCGTCGTAAAATCTTTTCTAGGATCAACCCCCGGTTTTTTTAGTTCTTGCAAAATATCGCTTAAAGTCAGAATACCAAATTGCTCTGTAGTATATTTTATAGGTTCTATTTGTTTAACTAAATTTTCATTTCCAATTAAACCACTTACATTAACGGACAAATCTTTTGCCATTTGTTCGACAATAGAATAACTTTCAGGATGAACTGCAGAATTGTCAAGTGGGTTGGTCCCTTCTGGTATTCTTAAAAAACCGGCGCATTGAACAAAAGTTTTATCTCCTAAAAGAGGTACATTTAAAAGTTCTTTTTTATCTTTAAAAGAACCATTTTTCACTCTATAATCCACAATACTTTTGGCGGCGGTTTTTCCTATACCGGAAATGTAAGATAAAAGTTCACAAGAAGCAGAATTTAAGTTTGCACCTACAAAGTTTACGGCTGACTCTACTGTAGCATCGAGCTGTTTTTTTAATTGGGTTTGATTTACATCGTGTTGGTACTGACCTACTCCTATGGATTTAGGCTCTATTTTTACAAGTTCAGATAATGGATCTTGTAGCCGTCGGGCAATACTTATCGCTCCTCGTACCGTTACATCTAAATTTGGAAATTCTTGACTTGCTAAAGGCGAGGCTGAATACACAGATGCTCCAGCTTCACTTACAGTGACAACTTTTGTGGTTAAGTTATTGTTTTTTAAAACTTTATTGACAAAAGCAATAGTTTCCTTTGAGGCAGTACCGTTTCCTATGGCAATAAGTTCAACATAATATTCTCCTATTAAATCAACTAGCACTTCTTCGGCTTCTTTTATATTCATAACCGGTTGATGAGGAAAAATTGCTTGATATTCTTTAAAAATTCCATTTTCGTTTATAACAGCAACTTTACATCCGGTTCTAAATCCAGGGTCTATTCCCATAATAACTTTATGCCCGGCAGGTGCGGACAATAATAAATTTTTAGCATTTTGAGCAAAAACATTTATCGCTTCACTATCAGCTATATCCATTTTCGCTAAAAATATGTCTACTTGCAAAGACGGGTACAAATGTCTTTCGTAAGCGGTTTTTACGGCATTAAAAAGTTCCGGATAAAAAAGAGAACGGTTGTTTATGGAGACTCTTGAAAGAATTAATTCAACCGCTTGATCGTCTTGTGTAATTATTTTCCATGTTAAAACACCTTCTTTTGCACCGCGTCTTATGGCAAGAAGCCTATGTCCTGGAACAGTTTTTAAACTTTCAGAATAATTGTAATAGATGTCATATTTGGTTTTTAAATTTTCTGCGGCTTTTACGGCTTTAGAACGAATGTTTCCATTTGAAAGAATGAAGTTTCTTAGAAGACCCCTGATTTCTGCATTATCTGAAATTTGTTCAGCAACTATATCTATTGCACCTGATATAACTTTTTCAATTGTATCAATGCCTTTTTCAATATTTAAGTATTTTTCAAAAGCTACTTTGCGGTTTTCTTTCATAGAACGTTTTTGTTCCATAATTTCTATAGCTAAAGGTTCTAATCCAGCGGCTTTTGCAATAGTGGCTTTTGTTTGACGTTTTGGTTTGTAAGGCAGGTATATGTCTTCAAGCTTTGTTTTTTCTTTACACTCTTCTATTTTGGTTTTTAGTTCTTCTGTAAGTTTTTTTTGCTCTTTAATGCTTTCTACTATGGTTGCTTTTCTTGTTTCAAGTTCAATATAATATTGCAGTTTATCGGCGATATCTCTAATGTTTATTTCATTTAAATTTCCTGTCATTTCTTTTCTATATCTTGAAATGAAAGGTACGGTATTTCCCTCGCCAATTAGCATTACCGTATTTTTCACCCCGTTTCGCTGTAAGTTCAAATCAGACATTATCCAATTTATAATTTTTTCTGCACTCATAAAAACCTCTTTTTGCTAGATTAGTTGGGTGGTTGTTTTCCAATAAAAACAAAAACTAAAATGCCAAAAGTTGCAACTGGAGCGTTTTACACTTGTAGTTTGTTTAATGCAACTTTTGCTTTTTTATGTTTTGGGTTAAGCCGCAAAGAATGTTCCCAAAATCTTGCGGCTTCGTACTCTCTACCCTGATTGTACAGAGCAAGTCCTTCCAAATATTTTTGTTCGGCAGCTGTTTTATCAACTGTTGTTTGCGGAGCGGCGTCTTTTTCAGTTTGATTGTTGAACGAATCGGATTTTACGAGATTTGAAAGTTCTGTGACAGATTTATTTATATATTCTTTTGCACTATTTTTGTATTCAGCGATATCAGCTGAATAAGCATCATCAAAATTTATAAGCTTTTCCAATGTTTTTATGCAAGCCACATAATTTTGTGAGTTGTATTTTTCAATTCCCGATTTTAGAATTTTTTTTGCTCTAGCTGAAATGTCTGTCTCATTGCTATTTTTTGATTTTGGTTTTGAAAATCTTAAGTTTTGTTTGGATAAATTTATGTATTTTTGAGCTTCCTGCTTATCTTCTGTAAAATGGATATATTTGCTTAGTTCGTTTAATGCGGTAAGGTAGTCCCTGTCAAAGTAAGCGAGATAAGCTTTTGCGTAAGCTATTTCTTCAAAACTGTACTGATCGTCGTTTGCGGCTTTTAGCATTTTTGTTATGGTTTTTTTATAGATTTTAGCAGGTTCTTTAAAAGTAGGATATTGGTTGGATAAACTTAAGAGAATATCGCCAGCATAAAAGTATTTGTGATTAGAAATAAACTTCTTTGCTGTTTCAAATTCTGATTTTAATTCTTTCAATTTAACTTTATCCAAAGGTTGTGCTGCCTCATTTTCAGAAATTGCTTCTTGTGTAGAATAAACCCAATTGACTGTACTTATTAAAAACAAGCACGTTAAACACGACAACCTAAACAAATTTTTCATATCGCATACCCTTTTATGCTTTCATTTTTATACCAAGAACGACGCGGCAATATAGCAATTTTCCCTGATAGCATTCAACTGATGTACACTCAGTATGGATGCTTTTTAGTTTAACTATTGATAAACAGGTTGTGTGAAAAAACAGTGCTGCAAAAGCTAACTTGGTTAACGATAGCGTGGTAAGTTTTTTTAATGACAGCAACTATTATTGCAAGAGTGACTGTTCCGGTGTTTACAAACGTCAGAGTTCGCACAATCAACTGTTTTGACAGATGAAAACAAAGAAAATTGCTTTTCTACTTCAAGGCTTTTGCATTTGGGACACTGAGCTTTTTCGTCTCCTAAAATAAGAATTTCGAAGTTTTTGTTGCACTTTTTGCAGCTAAATTCAAATAGAGGCATTTTGCCCTCCTAGTTTTAAAGGATTACTTGCTATTTGCATATCTAAAACTGTGCTTTAGTATGCAGTTTTTTTGATTTTACGTTTTAACTATGGGTATTTACAAATCATCTCGCTTAATTTTTGCTTTGAGCGTTTAATTTTTCTTCAACATAATTTAACCAATAATTTATTTCGCTATTTAGCTCGACAGAACTATAATCGTAGACATCAAAAAAATCTCTTATATCTATAATTTTTGCGTTTTTTGCATTTTTACCGATGAAATCGAAAAATCCATTAGAGACCCCCATGCTTGTAGAAAAAAAACAAACAGGTTTATTGGCAAAATCAAAAGCTTTTAGAAAGGAAATGACAGGAGGCGGAGCTCTTGTACACCATACAGGTGTGCCTACAAAAACTATATCGTATTCAGAAATGTCTGGAAAAGCCGTTTCTATTGATGGAAGTGTACCCTCAATAGCTTGCTCAAAATAAGAATGTGCTTGCGAAAATAAAGTAATATGCATTTTTGCATAAAGTTTGAAATTTTCTTCTACGCTTAGTTTTTTTACATTTTTAACAATATCGTTCCGGTATATTTTAAAACTGTTTTTGTTGGTATCTCCGTTTTTTAAGTATCGTAGGTAACATTGTTGTTCTACTTTATTTACCTCTTGGTAGTATCGTAAAGCGGAATTGAGTTTAGTGATTTTTATTTCAAAAATATCGGCGTTTAGCTTCAGCTTAATTGCCTTGGCGACTTTTTCAGTCATCCCGGTGTAAGAATAATAAACCACTAAAGCTTTTCCTAAATTTTTATCAAATTTTGCATTTTTATATTCTTTGAATTTCTTCTTATTTTCTTTAAATTTACTGTTTAGATAATTATAAAAATTTTCATATTCTTTTTTTTGCTTTAAATCCCAAGTTTGAGTGCAAGAATTAGGGTTAAGCAAAAAAGCTGTAATTGTTTTTGTTCTTTCTTTAGAGATTGCTTCTTTATTACAAGAACTAAAATTGATTATGTATAAAAATAACGCAATTACGCAAGCCGACAAAAACACATAAACAAGGTTTAAAAGTGTATGTGAAATTTTAGCTTTCATACAGCTTGTTTAACCAATCTGCGACCTTATTTTCCAAAGCATTTTCTGCTTCTTTTGAAACGCTAAAAAAAGCTTCTTCTTTTAGAATTTTTGCATTTTTTGCGTTTTCTTTAAAATCCTTGAAAAAATGGCCTACATTTCCCATATGCGTTGCAAAAGGAACCACTTTTTTCCCGTTGAAGTTTGCTGAATTTAGGAAAGAAAAAAGCGGCGGTGCTAAAGTATAGAACCAGACGGGCGATCCGACAAAAATTATGTCATAGTTGGAAAAATCCGATTGTTGGTTTTTTAGTGCAGGAAATTTTTTTGTTTTTATATCTATGAAAGAAAAATAAGCTTGTGTTGTGGACTTGTAGGGTTGTAGCATTTCAATTTTAAGTGTGTCGGCGCTTATATTTTTTTGAATTATGCGGGCTATTTTTTCGGTATTGCCGCTGAAAGAATAATAAACCACCAAAGCTTTTCCTATGTTTTTGTTAAAAGTAATATCTGCTTTTTTGTATTTTTCCATTTCCATTTCATTTTTGTTACGTAAATCATTTTTATGAACGAAATAAAACCCGCACAAAACAGAGACAGCTATTAAAACTACAGAAAAAATTTTAATCATTTTGACCTTTTTATAAAATTCAATATTTTCTATTGGTTATGAAATCTGAAAGTGCAATTAAAATGTCGGCTTTTTTTCCAAAAGCTTTTAAAGCATCTTTTGCTTTTTTTATGTAGATGTCTGCAAGTTCTTGTGCTTTTTGCTTTCCGTACAAGGAAAGAGCTGTAAGTTTATCGTTGTCTCTATCGCTTCCTTTTTTGCCAAGTACTTCTTTGTCAGCGTAGGCATCTAAAATATCGTCTGTTATTTGGAAAGCTAATCCCACATTTGTACCGTAAACTTCAAGCGATTTCAAGCTTTTATTGTTGGCGTTTGCCAAAACGGCACCTATTTTTAAGCTAGCACAAATTAAATCCGCAGTTTTCTTTGTTTGTATAAATTTTAATTTTTTTGCAAGCATGTTTTTGTTTTTTTTGCTCCATTTTCCTGTCTCCAAAGTATCTTCAGCTTGACCAGCTATCATACCTTTAAATCCTGCATAATCTGAAAGAATTTTAACAGCACAAATTTTATTTTCCGGCAAAGCGTCAGTTTTAGTTATTAAATTAAAACTTTCAGTAAGCAGAGCATCGCCGCATAAAATTGCTGTTGCCTCTCCAAATTTTTTGTGATTTGTAGGAAGTCCACGTCTTAAATCATCATTGTCCATAGCTGGCAAATCGTCGTGGATTAAAGAATAAGTGTGAACGTATTCCACGGCGCAGGCTGCTGGCAGCACATCTTTAAAGTTTTTGTTAAAAATCTGAGCTGCCGAAATCAAAAAAATTGGGCGCAATCTTTTACCTCCAGCTAAAATGCTATAACGCATTGATTTAGAAATAATGGAATTATCTTTAGGTAAAAATTTTATTAAAGCCGAATTGATAATTTTTGTTTTGGCGGCAAGTTCTTTTTCCATAATTAATTACTCCATTCAATTGAAATGCAAGTGAGTATAGTTTTGTGCTTGTTGTAAGGTTATCAGTTCTAATAAAATTTCAATATATAAACTAAATAGACTTTTCTGTTGCGATAGACGAAAAATTTGACATAAGGTTGCAAAATTATTTGGGTAGTCTACCAGACAAAATTTCTGCAAACATTCTTGTAGGCTCTAACCTGCTTAGAACCAGTCGAATAGACGATGTTACGGGTATTGCTAAAAACGCTCCTGGTATACCCCAAACCAAAGACCAAAAAATCAAAGAGCCTATTATTGCTACTGGGTGCAAATCTAACCCAGAACCAAGAAATTTCGGCTCTAAAATACTTCCTATTATAAATTGCATTGATGAAGTCAGTATTAGTAAAACCCAGAATTGTGTTCCAAACCCAAATTGTATTATAGCTATTGGCAATGGTAACAATACGGCTATTATTGAACCGACATTAGGTATAAAATTTAAGATAACAGTTAGCGTTGCAAACGTTGCAGCAAGTTTAAGACCAACAAATAAATAAATCACCCATACCGAAAAACCTGTAAGCAACGACGCTGTGATGTGAATGTACAAATATGTTGATATTTTGTCTTGCAATTCTCTAATAGTTCCATTTTGTATTTTGGATCTTCTGCCGCCTATTAGAAAAAAAAATACAAAAATAAATGACATAGAAGAATACGAAAATATCTTGAGCGTTATTCCACCAAAGCTCTTTAAAATATTGGCAATCTGTTGGTTGCTTATAAGTGCAATTGCACTTTGAATATCAAAAGCTTCATCTGGCAAGGGTAAATGATATTTTTTGAAAAAAATTACTATTTTGTTAAATGCTTCAAGCAATTTCTCTTGATATGTGACTGCAAACTGCACAAAATTAGTTACCGAATTTATCGAAAATATTACAAGTAACACTGATGGCGTAATGATCAAAACAGAAGTTATTAAAACGGAGACCCATTTATACAAGTGCAATTTAAACTGTATATACCTTATAATTGGTGTCATCATAGTGTAAATAAACACAGATATCACAAGAGGAATCATTATAGTTTTAGTATAACTCAAAGCTGTTGTGATGCACACAGCCGCCACAACTATAAGACATAAAGTGTTGATTTTACGATAAGTTGCTTTTCCGCTTTTTATTTCAACTGGAATAGACTTTTTTGAAA
>JAITSO010000031.1 GCA_031287735.1 Elusimicrobiota bacterium
AACACTCGTAAAAACAATTTTCTTTTGCACAACTCATAACTTTTCTCCTTAATTTAAAAATTTAAGCAAAACAAAAACGGAAGGGGAGAGATTCGAACTCTCGGTACGGACTTTCATCCGTACACCGGTTTAGCAAACCAGCGCACTAGACCAACTATGCGACCCTTCCATTCTTTAATAACTATCTGTAATTTTGGAACTGCACAACCTTGACTGTGATAATCAACAACCGACATTTGATAGTATTTTCCTTGAATTTTATATAATTTTGATGGTCTTTGGGCAACCCTTGCTGGATTATGCTATTTTTTTCTTTTCAAATCAAACATAGCTGTTGAAGTGGAATTTCTAAACTGAAACGCAGCCATAAAAATATAGCTAATTTTGGGTTAAAAGAAAATTTGATTAAACCTATTGTCACAATTGTGAAACAAAATCCGCATAGGAAAAACTACGTACTACCTCAATTTCACCATTCAATCTTTTAATGGCAATTGATGGCATTTGAATTCCATTAAACCAATTTTTCTTTACCATAGTGTAGCCGGCAGCGTCTGAAAAACAAATTTGTGACCCTACTTTCAACTTTCTTACAATCTTGTATTCGCCAAAAATATCGCCGGCAAGACAAGAACATCCAGCAACAACGTATTCGTTTTTTCCTTTTTTTTCAGACAATTTGGCAGTTTGACGGTATGTGAGCAAATCTAGCATATGCGCCTCTATAGAAGCATCTACAATCGCAATTTTTTTATCATTTTGAACAATGTCTAAAACTGTAGTTACAAGCTGACAGGAACCTGTGATTGCAGCCTCGCCTGGTTCTAAATAGACTTTCAAGTTGTACCTGTCCTTAAATAGTTTTAGCTTTTCACAAAACTTATCTATAGGATAATTTTCTTTTGTAAAAAACAAACCCCCACCTAAACTTATCCATTCTATAGCGTTTAAAATTTTTTCATATTTGTCAGAAATTTTATCTAGCATTTTTGAAAATTCGCAAAAATCGTCATTTTCGCAATTAAAATGAAACATTACTCCACTAATTCTGTTTAACACAGGCAAAATTTCTTTTTCGTTTATAATTCCTAACCGCGAGTTTTTTCTTGCGGGGTCAGCTAAATCAAAATGAGAATAACTGATACCAGGATTTATACGCAATCCTATTTTCATATTTTTTACATCTTTATAAAATCTTTTAAATTGCGTGATGGAATTGAAAATAATTTTGCTTGAAATATTTTTTAACTCGTCAACCTCTTCTTGTCTGTAAGCTACGCTGAACGCATGAGTTTCTTTGCCGAACTTTTCAGCTCCAAGTTTTGCCTCGTATAAAGAACTGCTCGTCGTTCCGTCCATGTATTTATTCATTAATGGAAAAACGCTCCATGTCGAAAAGCACTTAAGTGCAAGCAAAAATTTTACCCCACAATGTTCTCTAATGTAGTTAATTTTATTTAAATTTTTTAGCAAATTTCTTTCATCTATCAGGTAATAAGGTGTTTGCACGTTGCCTCCTATTTAAACTACTCACAAAAAAACAACTTTCTTACTGTACA
The DNA here is from genome assembly GCA_031287735.1 of Elusimicrobiota bacterium. Classification (GTDB taxonomy): domain Bacteria; phylum Elusimicrobiota; class Endomicrobiia; order Endomicrobiales; family Endomicrobiaceae; genus JAITSO01. The sequence goes on from JAITSO010000031.1 coordinate 1,560, forward strand.
ACAGTGCTTCAGCTGCAATTCGTCATCAATGTCAATACGTAAAACAAAAACAGCACAAGCAACGTTATATTTGCAATATTTGCAATTCTATCATAATTTCAGCATAAAATTTAAAATCTCCAAATTTGCTACAATAATAGGATAACTTTTTGTGCAACACAAAATGACGTCAATAAGTCAGCAAGCTGCTTGAATGTTTTGTTTTTCAGCCAGTCGCAATGTGCTGCACGTATTTAAAAGGTAACATGAATAAACAATCCGTAGAAATCAGAAGGGAATTTTTAGATTTTTTTAAACTAAACGGCTGTCACATTGCAGCATCTGATTCTTTAATTCCATCTGGAGACAAAACACTTCTTTTTACATCAGCTGGAATGGTTCAATTTAAAAAACATTTTTTGGGGCAAAGCAAAGATTCTTTTACGCGAGCAGCTTCTTGTCAGAAATGCTTTAGGACGTCAGATATTGAGCAAGTAGGAGTGACTGCAAGACATCTAACATTTTTTGAAATGCTCGGAAATTTTTCTTTTGGCGACTATTTTAAAAAAGAAGCAATTCCTTGGGCTTGGGAATTTTTAACTAAAAATATGGCTTTGCCTGAAGAAAAACTTTTTATAACTGTATATAAAGACGACGCTGAAGCTGAAGAAATTTGGAAAAAAATTGTCCCGTCAAGCAAAATCACAAAACTTGGCAAAGAGACAAATTTTTGGAATATGGGAGATACTGGACCTTGTGGTCCTTGTTCTGAAATTTATTTTGATTTGGGTATTGATGTTGGTTGTAAAAAATATTCTTGCAAAGTTGGTTGCGATTGCGACAGGTTTGTTGAAGTGTGGAACCTTGTTTTTACTCAATTTGACAGACAATTGGACGGTCATCTTAAAATTTTGCCTAGAAAAAATATAGACACAGGGATGGGATTAGAAAGGATCACAGCAATAGTGCAAGGCAAAAAAAGCATTTTTGACACTGATTTATTTTTACCAATAATTGAAAATTGCACAAACATTTTAAATGTAAAAAATGATGAAAAAAATAAGCTTACATTAAGGATGATAGCTGACCATGCAAGAGCGATAACTTTCTTAATTTCAGATGGAGTACTTCCTTCAAATGAGGGACGCGGTTATGTTTTAAGAAGAATTTTAAGGCGTGCTTTAAGACAAGGTAAACTTTTTGGCTGCCACAAACCTTTTATGAATGAACTTTCAAATTGCGTTTTTGCAATTATGATTTGTGCATATCCGGAACTTTCCTCAAAATTAAAAAATATTAAATCAATAGTAGAAAATGAAGAAGGAAAATTTTTAGAGACTTTAGAAAGCGGTTCTTCGCTTTTGTCAGAAATTATAAAGTCATACAAATCCAAAAATTTAAAAACAATTGATGGAAGAGATGTTTTTAAGCTTCACGACACTTACGGCTTTCCGTACGATTTAACTAAAGAAATTGCCTGCGAATGCGGGTTGAGTATAGACGAAAAAAGCTTTAAAGAAGAACAAAAAAACGCTCAAAAAATATCGCGTTCAGCTTGGAGCGGTTCTGGTGCAAAAGACATCACATTTTACTCTATTTTGCATAAAAAATTTGGAGATACAAAGTTTGTGGGATATGACAACTTAAAAACTTCCGCAAAAGTTTTGGCTATTATAAAAGATGTTCAAGAAGTAACAAGTTTAAAAGAAAACGAAATTGGCGAAATGATTCTTTCCCAAACTTCATTTTATGGAGAATCTGGAGGACAAATCGGCGATAAAGGCATTTTAGAAAACACAAGTTTTAAAGCACAAATTGAAAATGTTTCCAGACCTATATCTAGTTTATTTGTTCATAAAGTTAAAGTTTTAAAAGGAAATGTAAATGTTGGCGATGAAATTTTTGCTGAAGTTTTAAAAAACGATAGAAAGCAAATAGCAAGACACCATAGCGCCACGCATCTTCTGCAAAGTGCTTTAAGAGATATTTTAGGTGATCATATTGCTCAAGCCGGTTCTTTTGTTTCTGAAAATCTAATGAGGTTTGATTTTACCCATTTTTCAGCGTTAAAAAAAGAGGAATTGATACAAATAGAACATGAAATTAACTGTGCAATAATGAAAAATATGACGGTAAAAATAGAAAACATGTCTATAAATGAGGCAAGAACAGCAGGGGCTACAGCACTTTTTGGAGAAAAATACGGCGATATTGTCCGCGTTGTCAGTATTTTTGACGGAGAAGCTAAATCTACATATTCTATGGAACTTTGCGGTGGCACACATATTAAAAATACAGGCGAGATTGGATTTTTTAAAATAATTTCAGAATCTTCTGTAGGTGCTGGCATCAGAAGAATTGAGGCGACAGCTGGAACTGCCGCTCAAGTGCGAGTGTTAGAACAAGATAACTTAATAGAAAAAATAGCTGAACTTTTAAATTCTTCAAAATATGAAATTGTAGACAAACTAAGCAAGCATATAGAAGATACTAAATTGCTTGAAAATGAGATTGCAAAAATAAAAAGTTCTTTAATTTCTGATGAGGTAGATTCTTATATCAAAAATATTAAACAAATAAACGGGATGAATTTTTTATTTGTAGCTGTAAATGACGTAGACATCAAAAATTTAAAAGCTATAAGTGATAAGCTAAAGGAGAAAATTGGAAATGCTGTTTTAATAATAGTTTCAAAAAACGTAAACAAGCTATCTTTTTTAGTATCGGTAGCAAAAGATTATGTTAAGGAAGGAATTGATGCGAGCAAAATTGCAAAAAAATTTGCTGCAAAAATAAAAGGTTCTGGTGGCGGTAAACCTGATTTTGCACAAGGTGGAACCAAAAATTTGCTCAACATAGAAAACGCATTTAAAAACATTGAGTCTTTAATGGAGTAATTTTTAAATTTTAATTTAAACAAAATAGGAGACAAAAAATATGTTAAAAAAAATAGTGATTTCGTTGATTGTGTGGATAGTAGTTTCAATAATTTCTTACTTTATGTTTTTTTATTTTCTACTTGGAGACACTATGTTGCCAAAAGGGATTAAAAAATTTATGCCATCTTTAATGCACATTGAAGGTGAGCCAGAAAAAGCTTCTTTTAGCCCATCTGGAGTTTTTAAAATGGAAAACTTTAGGTTTTCGAAACAACCTGATTTTCAAGCCGGTGAATTAGGAAAAATAAGCAAACTAATAATCAAAACCGATTTGATGGAATTATTTAATTCTAAATTACTTGTAGATTCAATATCTGTAGAAGGACTCAACTTAAGTCTAAATTATAAAAACAAAAAGCAGTTTAATTTAAAATCTTTTTATGAAACAAAAGATGGATTGGCTAGTAAAATTTCAAAATTTGCTCTTTTAATACAAAGTGCTGAAATTAATAAATTCGAAATTAAAAATAGCGAAGTGAATTTAGAAACTGACCTGGGTTTAATTGTACTTAAAGACATAAACATTTCTTTTAAGAAAATTGCAATAAATTCCAATAATTTCATTGATGTTATTAGCAAATCGGGTAGCAAGCTATCCGGCAAGGCTAACTTTACTTGCAAAATACCAGGTTTTGAATTTCCAGCAAATTTTGATTTCAGTTACGATATTTTAAACAAAAACCTAAGCATAACGGATTTCGCGTGCAAAGATTTATCGCTTTATGGAAAAATAAATATATTCTTCTTTCATGACGGTAGCGTTAGTAGTCAAATAGATTTAAAAACAGAAATGGACAAAAATCAAAATTTCATTTTCGGCATGTTGGGGTTGCAAGAAAACGCAAAAAGTAATGGTAATGATGGCAATGTCAATGTGGATGTAAATAACAATTACGCTAAACCAGATGGTCCAGATGGTAATGATAATAAGAAAAATTAGTTTTTGTTTTTGCAGATTTTTTATGGCTGCTATTGACATTAAATTTAGTATATTATTAAATCTGTTAGCAAGTCGGTAGTTTGAAATATGTTTTTAAGGAGGATTTTATGAAAAATAGAAATTTTGTAGTTTTTGTGCTAGTTTTGTTTGTATCAGCCATTTTTAGTCCTTTTGCATTCGCGCAAAATCCTTATTTAGATTCTTTATCTGATTCCGGTGTATCATCAGAAAACAAGTATAGGTCACCAAGAGAAGCAAGCGAAGCAAATAAAGCTGCAAAAGAGAGAAAGAAAATAAATAAGGAAAGATTGGAAGCTGAAGGTAGTAAAGCCCAAAGTGATGTTGCTGACAAAACGCAAGATAATGAATCGTCTAGAATAACTAAGGAAATAACTACAGGAAAAGAAAATGCAGCACGTAGGTCTGGAACAAAGACTGACGTAAAAGAAGATAACTCGTACCGACCTGAAGATATAAATGATGAGAAAAAGAAAGAAAATGAAGAATTAGTTGACAACATTGTCAGGAGAGAAGCTTCGTCTAGCAATAGTGTTGTATCATCGACAACTAGCAATGTACAGACAGCTACTACTATTAAAAACGCTGTTAATGCACCACTACCTGCAAACAAAAGAAACTCTGCTGTTAAACCGAGTGCAGTTACCACTGTAAATTCAAAACCCAATAGTGACAGCAAAGCTAAAGAAAAAGAAACACCTGCCACGCCAGTAAATAGTGAATATGTTAACGAAAAACCATCTGAAAATAGTGCTAAAAAAAAGCAAGCCACGACAGCAGGTAATGAAATGAAATATAGCAACAACCCAAGAGTTGAAACTACAGTTGAAAATCGTAAAAATGCGGTCAGTAATAGCAACAAAAACAGAGGTACAAAGAAAATAAAAAGCATAACAGTTGATCCAACTACCGGAAAAGAAAAAATAGAAACTGAAGACTACAGCATAAAACCAAACTTTTAGTGGATGTTTGGTTTACTGCGATAATAGTCAAAAATCGCTGTTTTAATTTGTTCATTTTTTTGTAGCTGCTTTTGTTGTGTTAACGAAAAGGTTTTAGACACGGTTTGTGTTCGCTGCAGTTCCCTCTCACGCAATTAGGACCAGCCTTTGCAAATAACAATGGTGCTGATTTTTTGGCAAGAATTAGCATCTGAATGGCCATGGCGTTCATTTCCCACTGTGATCTATTGCAACATCTCAGTGCAAAAAAATGTCTCAATTCTCTTGCATTCATTGTGAGAATTATTTTTGTAGCACAAGCATTAGGTAGAACATATCTTGCATCCTCAGCTGGAATACCAGCTCTCAAAAACTCTTCATACAAAGATTCTATATTTCTAAGAGTTTCGCTAAACTTTTTAGATAGTTCTTTGTTTTTTGTTATGGTGATTGGTTTTACAAATTCAATTCCTTGCGAAAATTTTACATATCTTTGGCTTTGAACAGAAAAAGACGCTATGCGGTGTCTTGTGAGCTGAGCAAGCAGTGAACGTGAAACACCTTCTATTGCAAAAGTAAACACTGCGTGTTCTAAAACAGAATGATGACCTGATGATATCACTTTGTCCAAAAGTTCTTTAGTTTTTTCTCTTGTAATTCTTTTTGTCATATCATTAATATTGGAAATATTGTAACATAATTTTGCAGCAACAGCACAGGTTTTTTCTGGTTCTTTTGTAAATTTTAATAGTTTTATTCTCATATAATTAAAAAAATGCCTCCAAATTGTATTTGCTTGCTTTTGATTAAATTTTTCCTAAAATTGTTGTCACTTAAAAACACAAAAAATTTCATTGCATTTTCTTCACCAAAACCCTACCAAAGCGCGGATTTCCGTTCATGTAAGGGACATACTGACGGGGCTGAATCATTACATATCCTTTTTCTAATAAACCATTCAAGATAGGACTGGGCGATACAGCAAAAGGTTTTTTGTAATC